>NZ_JBBIAM010000024.1:0-106411 GCF_054185185.1 Bradyrhizobium sp. UFLA05-153 | reverse complement strand
CGGTCAGCAACCGGTCCCCGGCGATATGGCGTGGTACGAAAGCATCGCGAAAGAGCGAAACGAACAGAATTCAAATGATGCCAAAACCGACGGAGGCGTCCGTCACCTCAATCCTTCGATGAGCGCCCTCCAGCCGAGCGCATCGTCACGCATCAGGAGCGAAACGCTGAGCATCGCCAAGTGGTGTGGCAATTCGCAATCGGGACGGACGTTCATATCGGCAACAAACAAAGTGGCTGCTTTTTTGAGATCGCCTTGGTCGAGATAAGCGAAGGCTCGTTGCTTGCAGCGCTCGACATATTTGTCGCGCGGCATGTCGGTAACCAGGGAGCGTTCCATTTTCGCCAGTGATCCCGGAATCTCGCATAGAACGCGTACAGGATTGAACGGTCGGGTCTGGCCCGTCGGTTCGAAAGGCGACCAACGGACGCCTTTTAACTGTAGTGTGGGAATTGAGACACAGGCGGTGCACCGCGTCCTTTTTTTCGGTCTCACCTGAGATTGAATTGCTTCACGCGGGGCTTGCGCGCCGCCGCCAGGATCCAAGCAAGCGATCGATCAAGTTGCAGCCGCCGCGCGTGATCAAGTGCGCGGTCGCCCTCGACGCGCATGGGTTTCATAATGGAACCGCCGTGTCTAAAGTGTCACACATCTCGCTCAACCAGTGGCGAGCTGCATTTCAATTTACGCGGTCGTCAGCTTGGCAAGATATACACGAGGAGGGGCGCGCGCCTGATGAGGGAGCCAGTATGCCCGATGAGAAAGATCATCCGGACGCGATCAGGTTCGTGTTCAAGGGAATCAAGACCAATGATGTCGATTTCGACGTACTTGGCAGTCTGAGGGCGGCGACATTGGCGGAGGCGCTAGAGCTGGCCCGCCCGATCCTTGCCGAGTTCAGGCGCAAGTATCGGCGGATTAACGTCGAGTTCACGGTTGAGGGGAGCGATGAGTAGGGGGGTCGCCCCTGACCCACAACGTTTCTTGTGCGGCTATCAGAGCGCGGATCGCGTGCCAACAACGGCCGCCAGTATACACGCGTTAGCTTGGCTCAGTCTGTTGCGAGCCGTGTGCTCGCGCCCGCCTTCGATAGCTCAATGGACCGTCAGGTCAAGCAACGGCACTTGTCGCCAGAGCTCTACGCGATGGCTATCCAACCGTCTGGCGCGCTCTTTTGCCTCCTCATCGTCAGCGCACTCAAGGTCGACCGCGCCAACGAGGTGGCCGTGTTCGTCGAGAATGTAGGCGCGGTAGCGCGGCATGACATAGACCCGCGACCATTTCTAAAGTTAGCGCGAGTATTTCTAGTGTAAGTGCCAGCCTCTATGCACTCGAATGGAGGGGTTATTTGGGGTACTACTTTCGTGCCGGATCGCGCCCCGCGCAACTTCCATTAGCTTGCGGGCGCTTGCCCGAGCACGCGGCGATCAAAGCCGAGCTGGCGTGCCAGGCCTTCATCGCGCGTAGACTGCAGCGGCTGGGACTTAACGTCGAAGGGTCAAGCCTGTGGGACGGCAGTTAGGTGGCGGCTTAGGATGGCGCGGCAGCGACTAGATCCGGCCGCCATGCGTTTGTTCAATTCAACCAGATCCGTGGCTAGCCCATCAGGCCGCCAGCCACGACGAACTCCGTAAAGGGATAGATCGCGGGCATTGTCCTGATCGAGCAGATTTCTGCTTTACCCCGAAAAGCCGAAATTTGCGCTGTACGCTCGCTAGCTTTCGTGGAGGTGCGACATGCCCACCACCCAACGCCCGGTCAGAGAAGGAGGAAGAATACAGATATTCACCCACCGAACTCGTACGACGCCATAGCGACGCTCGCGACCTCGTCGATGAACAGACGGTGTCCCGCGTCGCTCGCAGCCGCACCGGCTGCGACCATGAGCGGCAGCAGATGGTCCTCGCGCGGATGGGCAAGGCGCGCGCTCGGCGCGTTCTGCCAGTCAATCAGCATGGCATTGCGCCGCGCAGCGTCCGGCTGGCCGATAGCCTCGCGCAGATAGGCCTCGAACTCGTACGAGACGGGCTTGGATTCCGCGCGCCCGAAGCCGCGCATGTTGTGATAGGTGAGACCACTGCCGATGATCACGACGCCCTCATCGCGCAGCGCTGTCAGCGCCTCTCCTACCCTGATATGCTCGGCCGCATCGTAAGTCGACTTCAGCGACAACAGCACGATCGGCATATCGGCATTCGGATACATCAGGCCGAGCGGCACGAAGGTGCCGTGATCGAAGCCCTGGTTGGCGTCCTCGCGGCAATCGATGCCGGCACGACCCAGAAGCTCATTCACCCGCGTGGCCAGGGCCGGTTCGCCCGGCGCCGGATATTTGAGGTGATAGGTATGCTCGGGGAAACCGTAATAGTCGTAGACCATCGGCGGATGCGCCGAGGTCGAGACCGTGAACTCGTCCGCTTCCCAATGACCGGTGATGACGAGCACCGCCTTCGGTCGCGACGACAGCCGCTGGGGTAGCCGGCTGAGCTCCTCCGCGGTCTTGGCATATTGCACCCGCCTGTCGTCCATGAACGGCCAGGGTCCACCGCCATGCGACAGGAAGAAGGTCGGAAATCGCGTCATCGCCGTCGGCTCATCTCTGTTGCAACAAGTGCGAGGCGTAGCCCTACGCGCTTTTCGGCGGTGAGCATAGGGAAACGCACATGGTTAGCAAGCCGTTAACGATTTGCCTTCCAAAATCCGCAGCCGGTCGAAGCACTCGACCGGTTGGTTTTTGTGGGAAGCAAGATGGCAAAGTTTGCGCTGGGGGATGTCGTCAACAGTGACAAGGGCCGCCGCGGGGTCGTCCGCGCGAAGGCCGGCGGTGCTACGCCGTCGAGAAGGACGGCGCGATGGACTTCCTGGAGGAAGAGAAGCTGACGCCGGCGCCCCGCGTCGAGCTCGCGGCGTAGAGCCTCGGTTCTCAGTCGCCGCGCATCTCCGTCGGCGTCATGCCAAAGCGCTGCCGAAATGCCCGGTTGAAGTAGGAGAGATCGGCAAATCCCGAAAGATACGCCACGTCGATGATCTTGCGCGACCGATTGATGGGGTCGAGCAACAGCTTGCGGGCCAGCATGAGCCGATGCTCCAGCACGAATTCCGTAAAGGTGGTTTCAGCCTGTGCGAAGAAGCGCTGCGCGTGGCGCTGACTGAGGCCGTGCTTCCGGGCGATCGATCCAAGCGACAGGTCGTGGCGGCCGAGACTTGCGAGCATGTCGGCGCGCATCAGATCGAAGCGCGCGGCGGCATGACCGCCGCTCTCACGTTCGGCCTCGGTGCCGAGCAGGAGCCCAACGAGGTCTACCATGTGCTGCGCCATCAGCTGCTGGCCAACCACGTCAAGATGTGGCGCAAGGTTCGTGGACAGGTCGTGATAGCGGGAAATGGTTTCCCGCAATTTGGGCCGGTCTCCCAGAACCTGTGATATGCCGTTCTCGGCCCTCGGATAGGCCGTCAAGAGCGTGGAACGTGGCATTGCGACGGTCTTGAACTGAACTCCGTCCCTCTGGCTGATCTTGCTGAGCAAGCTCATGTCCATCAGGCACATCTGCGATTCCGACAATTCGATTTCGCGTTCCTCCTGCGTGATCAGCACTCGTCCGGCGGTGGCGATAACCAGAACCAGATCATCGTACCCGTCGCGCAGGATCTCGCGCGTGCGCTCGAAATGAGCTGACGACCCGCTCGGAACAGACAACGTCAATCCTCCGAGCAGGCTGACGCGCAGCTGGCAGTCGATGCTGTCACCCTCACTCGGCGAGATGTCGAGTCTGCAGAGAAGCCGGCATGTCTCCTCGCGCCACGCTTCGTACTCTCGTCCGCTAGACGCCCCCTTGTAGGACTTAACGAAGACGTTAGGCGCATTCGCCGAATCCACGTCGATTTTCCCTGGCAACCAAAAAGATCCGTCATACAGCGGGATCGAGTGCCGGCAACGCCGATCGTGCTCGATGTCGCCAAAATCCTCACAATTGTCACCGCAATCCACTCAACGGCGCTGTTCGACAGCAGCCGCGCGACGCGCCGTGACCGTATCGCGCCTTCGCGTTCTCATGGCGCCCTATTCCAGTGGCTTGGCACGCTGGCCCAAGACATCGAACTGGCCGGCACCTCATTCATCCGATGTGCGTCTCCCGATCGGAGCGTACAGCTTTTTTGAGGTTACGCATGCCCAGGACTGCCATCGCTCGTTTCAGCACCGGGCCGATCCGCATCCGTTCTGGTAATTGGGGCACTCTTGGAAAATTGCGTGGCGGGAGCGGTAAGCGTGCGCTGATGGCCTCAGCCTTCCTGCTGCCGATGATCGCGAGCGGGGCGGCGGAGGCTCAGACCGGGCCTTTCCTTTATGTGCCCAACTCTGGCGACAACACCGTCTCGGTACTGGATTCATCCACCGGCAATCCCGTTGGATCCGCCATCGGCGTCGGCAATAGCCCCATAGCTGTAGCCGTGCGAGGCGATGAATCCCTTGCCTATGTCACCAATTATCCTACCGGCACCGTTTCGGTTCTGGACACCGCGACCAATACGATCACGGCCACCATCGGCGGCATATCTTCTCCTCCATATGGTGTCGCGGTCAGTCCCGACGGGACCCACGTCTACGTGACCGAAAGAGGCGGCAATTCGGTTTCCGTCATCGACACCGCGACCAATACGGTCACTGCCAGTATCACCGTCGGGCATGCTCCCGCTGGTGTCGCGTTTAGTCCCGACGGGACCCGCGCCTATGTGACGAACACAATCAGCAATTCGGTTTCCGTGATCGACACCGCGACCAATACGGTCACCGCCATCATCAACGTCGGGTCTGCTCCGCTTGGTGTCGCGTTCAGTCCCGACGGGGCCCGCGCCTATGTAGCTAACCAGGGTAGCAATTCGGTTTCCGTGATCGACGCTGCGACCAATACGGTCACCGCCACCATCAACGTCGGGTCCTCTCCCTATCATGCCGCGTTCAGTCCCGACGGCACCCGTGCCTATGTGACTGACGTAGGCAGCAATTCGGTTTCCGTGATCGACACCGCGACCAATACGGTCACTGCCACCATCGCCGTCGGGTCTTCTCCCCATGGAATCGCGCTCAGTCCCGACGGCACCCGTGCCTATGTGGCTAACCGTTATAGCGATTCGGTTTCCGTGATCGACACCGCGACCAACGCGGTCATTGGGACACTTCCGGCCGGAGCCTTGCCAAATTTGCTCGGCATGTGCTCCAACGGCAACGCATTGTTGGCCCCCGGGTTGACGTTCAAGGCGAACACGTCGGGGGCGCTGGCCTGCACGCTGGCCTCGGGCGCGAGCGGCGCCAGCGGCCCGGTGTTCACCGGTGGGACGATGCAGTTCGCCGGCGCCAATATCGCGAGTTCGCTGCCCATCACGCTGATGAGCCAGGGTGGCACTTTTGACACCGCCAGCAACAACGCCACGCTGTCCGGCACCATCAGCGGGCCGGGCGGGCTGACCAAGACCGGCCTGGGCACGCTCACGCTCTCCGGTGCCGGGAGCTATTCGGGGCCGACCGCGGTGAACGCCGGCACATTGCAGGCCGGCGCCGCGGGCGTCTTCTCGCCGAGCAGCGCCTACACCGTCGCGAGTGGGGCCACGCTCGATCTCAACAATTTCAATCAGACCATCGGCTCGCTCGCCGGCGCGGGCTCCGTGACGCTCGGCTCGGCTACGCTGACGACCGGCAATGATGGCACCAGCACGACGTTTTCAGGCAGCATTTTCGGGACCGGCGGGCTGGCCAAGATCGGCACCGGCACGCTGACGCTCTCCGGCAACAACGCCTACAGCGGCGCGACCACCGTAAGCGGCGGCACGTTGCGGGTGGACGGGTCTATCGCATTATCCAGCCTGACCACGATCAACAGCGGCACCACTCTGACCGGCACTGGCTCGGTGGGAGCGATGCAGGTCAATGCCGGTGGCACATTCGCGCCGGGCAATGGCACCGCGGGTACATCCATGTCGGTTGCCGGTTTGACCTTGTCGCCTGGCTCTCTCTATCAGGTGCAGGTGAATCCCGCGGCCGCGTCCTATGCGACCGTCACGGGCACGGCGCAGCTCGGCGGCGCCACGGTCAACGCGCTGTTCGCCAGCGGCAGCTATGTCAGCAAGACCTACACGATCCTCACCGCCGCGGGCGGCGTCTCCGGCACGTTCGGCTCTCTGGTCGACGCCAATCTGCCGGCGAACTTCCACACGAGCCTCAGCTACGATGCCAACAATGCCTATCTCAATCTCGCCTTGAACTTCGCCATTCCCGGTGGGCTGAACGGCAATCAGCAGGCAGTCGGTAATACACTGACCAACTTCTTCAATGCCAACGGCAGCATTCCATTGGTCTACGGCGCGCTGACACCGGCCGGCCTGGCCCAAGCCTCCGGCGAGCTCGGCACGGCGGCGCAGCAGACGACGTTCAACGCCATGGGCCAGTTCATGGGCCTGCTCACTGATCCCTTCACACGGGGCAATGGCGGGCCGGGCACGGCGGGCGGCGCGGCCGGATTGGCCGAGCAGGATCAAACGAGCGCCTACGCTGCGCGCAAGCGGGCCGACGCCTTTGCGATGGTCGCCAAGGCGCCGCCGCCACGCGCCTTCGAACAGCGCTGGAGCGTGTGGGCCGCGGGCTTTGGCGGATCCCAATCGACGGATGGCAATGCGGTGATCGGCTCGAACGACACGACGAGCCGCGTATTTGGGACCGCCGCCGGGGCCGATTACTGGTTCTCGGCAGATACGCTGGCCGGCTTTGCGCTGGCCGGCGGCGGGACCAATTTTGGTGTCGCCAATGGCGGCTCCGGCCGCTCCGACCTGTTCCAGGCCGGCGCCTTCTTCCGCCATATCATCGGGCCCGCCTACGTCACCGGTGCGCTCGCCTATGGCTGGCAGGACATCATCACCGATCGCACGGTGACCATCGCGGGCGTCGATCGCCTGCGCGCCGAGTTCAATGCCAATGCTTATTCCGGCCGGCTCGAGGGTGGTTATCGCTTCGTCACACAAGGCTTTGGCTGGACACCTTATGCCGCTGCCCAGTTCACGACCTTCGACCTGCCGGCCTATGCCGAGCAGGCGATTGTCGGTAGCAACCTGTTTGCGCTGGCCTACAACGCCAAGAGCGTCACCGACACGCGCACCGAGATCGGCCTGCGCACCGACAAATCCTTCGCCCAGGCCAATGGCATCGTCACCCTCCGCGGCCGCGTCGCATGGGCGCACGACTTCAATCCTGACCACACTGTCGGCGCCACGTTCCAGTCGCTGCCTGGCGCCAGCTTCGTCGTGAACGGCGCAGCGATGGCGGCGGACTCAGCGCTGGTCACGGGATCGATCGAGAAGAAGTGGCTGAGCGGCTGGTCGGCCGCCGGCACGTTCGAAGGCGAGTTCTCCGCAGTCACCCGCAGCTATGCCGGCAAGGCAAGCGTGCGCTATGCGTGGTGACGCTCCAAGAATCCGTCAAGAGTCCGTTCAGGAAGAGGCGGTTCAGGCGCCGCGAATGTCTGACGGCGTGGCCCCGCCCGCCACTCATCCCCGTGGGCTCCGCCGTTCGAGATGATCGAGCGGCCCCGACAGGGGATCGTCGCGGCTTGCCATTCCGTCATTGGAGATCAGCAGCAAGCGCTCACCTTGCGAACTTGCGTCCCAAGGCGGCAGGCCCGGCCCGTTGGGATCGCCGGTCCTTGCGAAATTGGTCCAGTAGCTGCGCAACTGACCCGCAAGCTCGCGGTCGGCGCGCGTAAACGGGCTCGCGCCCGGCACGCCTTGGGCGCCGAAGACGAATTGCAATTCCCGCCCGTGACCGCCATCGCCGTTCGCACGCTGGGCTTCGCCCATGTAGGAAAATCGATAGCGGTAGGTCGGCGCACCAGTCGCCGCGTGCAGACGCGCGAGGTATCGCGCGGGCTCGGTGAAAACCCGGTCCGTGTAGAGCCGGGCGGCAAGCTCCGCAGGCTTGCCGGAGATGCCGGGATAGAGCGCCTTCAATCGATCGGCCGATTCACCGGCGAGGCGGAGCTCCTCCTTCAGGTCGGGCTCGCCGACAAAACTCGTCTCGTCCTCGTTCGAGCCGATGATCACCGGGATGCGGCTTTCATGTGAGGCACCGAAGCCGCTCGCGATGTCCTCCGTCACGAGCCGTCCGTCCAGCACCGGGCCGAAGCTGCGCGCGGATTTGGCGAACAGCAGGGTTTCGGCCGCAAGCAGCATTCTCGTATCCAGCGCACGTGGATCGGACGTACTCCTGTCGCGGGCGACCAGGGAGAACACGCGTTGCCCAATGGCCTCAGCCTCTTGCAGCGACGGCACGCCTTGGCGCGCGGGCAGCGACTGCAAGATCGCCTTGTGAAACAACTCGCGTGCCTGTGGGCAAAGCATCAGAAGGGCAATCGAAGTCGCGCCGGAGCCCGAACCGAACAAGGTGACGTTGCCCGGATCGCCGCCGAACGCGGCGGCATTGTCATGAACCCAGCGCAGCGCCGCGATCTGGTCCATCATGCCGTAATTGGCGCTCGCGCCGTCCGGCGCGTTCACGGCGAGCGAGGGATGCGCAAGCCAGCCGAACACGCCGAGACGATAATTCACCGTCACGACGATGATGCCAGCCTGCGCAAGCTTCGCGCCATCGAGCAAGGGATCATTCGCCGTGCCCGTCACGAAGCCGCCGTCATGGAAGAAAACCATCACCGGCAGCGGTCCATCGACGCCGAAGGGCCGAAAGACGTTCAGCGTCAGGCAATCCTCGCTCGCATGCGGCATCGCCGGCTGCAGGCAGGCCGGACCGAAATCGTAGGCGGTCCGCATTTCCGAGCTCTCGGGAAGCGCCTCTGGCGCGCGCCATCGGAGCAGCCCGAGTGGCGCGGCCGCGTAGGCCAGGCCCTTGAAAGAGGCCACCTCGCCTTCCACAGCGCCGAGCATCTGGCCTTCATGCGTCAGGGCAAACGGAAATTGCACGGCCTGCTGGGCCGCGGCCAAGCCGACCTGTCCCAGGACCACTGAAGAGACCATCGAAGCCGTAGCGAGCGCCAGCAAGGACCGCATCGGCGAAATCTCAATGCGCGAGAAGCTCGACGCCAAGTTACGTCGGTAACATGCGGCTCGGCAAGCCGGCAGTTGCTCGCGGCGCGCGATCCGGACGACCCCACGCTTGCGCTTTAGCCATCCTTGCCGGTCAGCTCCGCGAGCGCGCGGCGCGCGACGATGCCGAGCTCTCCGAGCGTCGAATGGCCGGCTTCTGCCGCCTTGATCAAGCGCTCGGCAATGAACCTGCGGCTGTCGTGGTCGCCGCCATGCGGCAGTTGACGGCAGGTTTCCTCCAGCACCACGTCCATGTTCGCCTTGGTTCGCTCGCTCAGCTTCTTCATGACGTTTCGTGAGAGCCTTGGTCCTTAAGAGCCTTGAGAGCCTTGTCCTCCGAGAGCAACGTCACGGAACTCGGCAATCGACGGAACAACAGCGTGATTGCCTCGAAAAATCAAGCGCTCACGACGATTGTTGCGGCGCGGCGTACGCTGCGCGGGCTGCAGTCCGCAGCATCTCGCGCTACCCAGGATTGAATCTGCGCTGATGACAAACCACCGCCGCGGCGATAGCCTATCCCAAAGCAAAATGCTCGGGAGGATAATCGCATGGCTGAGGCAATGGTTGCAGCACGTGCTTCGGAAGCCACCGGGAAAGCCCAACACGTGGACGTCGCCGTAGTCGGCGCAGGCTTTGCCGGTCTCTATCTTCTGCACCGGCTGCGCAAGGCGGGCCTGACGAGCGTCGCGCTGGAAGAAGCCGACGATGTCGGAGGCACCTGGTACTGGAATCGCTATCCCGGCGCACGTTGCGACATTCAGACCATCGACTACAGCTACACTTTCGATCCGGATCTCGAGACGGCCTGGACCTGGTCGGAAAAATACGCAACCCAACCTGAAATCCTGCGCTATCTCGGCTTCGTGGCCGATCGCTACGACCTGCGGCGCGACATCCGCTTCAAGACCAAGGTCACAGAAGCGCGGTGGGACGAGGCAGCCGGGCGCTGGCAGCTCACGACCAGCAACGGCCCGGCCGTCTCCTGCCGCCACTACATCATGGCGACGGGCTGTCTCTCCGCGCCAAAGCCACCAGAGATCGACGGCGTCAAGGATTTCAAGGGCGAGGTCTATTTCACCGGGCGCTGGCCGCATGACGGTGTCAATCTCGCGGGCAAGCGCGTCGCCGTGATCGGCACGGGCTCTTCAGGCATCCAGTCGATCCCGATGATTGCCGAACAGGCGGCGCAGCTGACCGTGTTCCAGCGCACGCCGAATTTCGCGCTGCCCGCCCATAACGGCCCCGCACCGGCGGACCGGCTCGGCCTCTTGCAAGGCGACCGCGCCGCATATCGCGAGCAGGCGCGCTGGTCGATGGCCGGCGTGCCCTATCCGCAACAGACCTCCGTGAGCTGGCAGCTCAGCGACGCCGAGCGCCGCGCGCGCTTCGAAGAGGCGTGGGGCAAGGGCGATCTCGTCTACATCCTCACCCAGCTCTGGGCTGATCAGGCCGTCGATGTCGACGGCAACGCGCTGATCTGCGACCTGATCCGCGAGAAGATCCGCAGCGTCGTGAAGGATCCCGAAACCGCCGCGGCCCTGATGCCGCAAGACCATCCGTTCGGCGCCAAGCGGCCCTGCCTCGATACCAACTATTATGCGACCTTTAACCGGCCCAACGTGACGCTGGTGAATCTGCGGCAGGAGCCGATCAAGACGATCACCGCTAACGGCATCACCACCGACAAGCGCAGCTTCGAGGTCGATGTCATCGTGTTCGCGACCGGCTTCGATGCCATGACCGGCGCGATCCGGGCCGTGCATCCGATCACCGGCCGCGGCGGCATGTCGCTGTCCGAGGTCTGGGCGGACGGGCCGCAGACCTATCTCGGCCTGACGGTCGCGGGCTTTCCCAACTTTTTCATGATTACGGGACCGGGCAGCCCGTCGGTGCTGTCGAACATGGCGGTATCGATCGAGCAGCACGTCGACTGGGTGGTCGAGCGCCTGGCCGCACTTCGCGACGCCGGCTTCACCACCATCGAGGCGACCGAGACAGCGCAGGCCGGATGGGGTCAGCACATGGCCGACTGCTCGATGCTGACGCTGCATCGGCTTGCCAACACCTGGTACACGGGCGCCAACGTTCCCGGCAAGGTGCAGGGCCTGATGCCCTATAGCGGCGGCGTCGGCCCCTACCGTAGCATCTGCAACGAGATCGTCGCCCGCGGCATGCTCGGCTTCAAGCTCACCGGGCCCAACGTCGCCGCGCAGTGCAATGACGGCGAGGTCGTGCGCCTGCAGCCGGACGTGCGCATCGTGCTGGGCATGCTGGCGCAGCTGAACCTGCCGCCGATCGAATCGATGGGCGCTCTGGGTGCGCGCGCCTTCGTCAACGAGTTCAACAAGGCCCGCCCCGCAGGCCGGCCGGTCGCCGAGGTCATCGATGGCACACTGGAGGGCGCTGACGGCCCGCTGCCCTATCGCCTCTATCGGCCGGCGACGCCGGGGCCACACCCGATCGTGGTCTATTTCCACGGTGGCGGCTGGGTGCTCGGCGACGAGCAGTCCGATGATCCGTTCTGCCGCGACATGTGCCGGCGCACGGACATGATCTTCGTCAGCGTCGGCTACCGGCATGCGCCGGAGCACCGCTTCCCGGCGGCGGCCGAGGACGGCTATGCAGCGACGCGCTGGGTCGCGGCGCATGCGGACGAGCTCGGCGCCACCCCGGGGCCGATGCTGGTCGCGGGCTGGAGTGCCGGCGGCAATATCGCCGCGGTCACCTGTCAGCTCGCGCGCGATCGTGGAGGCCCGCAGATCTCGGGCCAGCTTCTGGTGTGCCCGGTCACCGACTGCACGTTCGACCGTCCATCCTACGAGGAGAATGCGGTCGGCTACTTCCTGACGCGCTCGCTGATGTACTGGTTCTGGGACATCTACTGCTCGCCCGCCGAGCGCACCGATCCGCGCGTCTCGCCGCTGCGCGGCAAGGTCGCCGGCCTGCCGCCGGCGTTCGTGGTGACCTGCGAGTTCGATCCTTTGCGCGACGAAGGCGTCGCCTATGCGGACGCGCTCGCAGCCGCGGGCGTTCCGGTCGAGCAGTTGCAGGCGCGCGGCCATTTCCATTCGTCCTTCACCATGGTCGACGTTGTGATCACGGGCGTCAGTGGACGGGTACAGATGGCGGACGCCTTGCGCCGCTTCGCCGGCCTTCCGCCGGAGGCACGGCGCGGCGATGACGCGAGCCGCGGTCAAGCGCCGCCCGCGCACAAGATCGCGGCCGCCGCGAGCTGACTGCCGGCATCGAGGCTCTCATGACGTGACCTGCGGGCCGGGACCGGCCCAGGGGCCCGCAGATGCGGTCGAGAATGGTTTCGCCGACTGGGAACGAATCTTGGCCGCCGGCGTTGGGAGCGCGTGGCATTGAGATGCAGCGATAGATGTGGGCCCTGGCACACGACCACGTGTGCTGGGGTTCTTTTTGCGTGAGCGCGTAGCAGGGGCAGATGTCTTCCGAATCCCAAGTGAACTTCGGCGCAACCGCGCGCTTGCGCAAATGGCCCTCGCTCGGAAACCAACGGCGCGAGGACCGGGAGACCTACCTCGTGCTCGAAGATACGCTGGACCGATGCATCACGGCCTTCATGGAGAAGCCGCAGGCAACCAGGCACCTCTATCAGATCCATACGTCGCCACAACCGCCGCTGGTGACGGAGATTCTCTCGCCCGAGCACATCGCCGAGCTGTCTCGGCTGCGGGACTATCTCTGACGCCGCGCGACGACGAACGACATCGCGAGGAACATTCTTCTGCTTTTTCCCGTTGACGGTATGCGAAGCGAAAACGTGAGTGCCTACGATGCTCGAAGCCGTTTTGTCATCCCTCGATGTGCCCTATGGCGCGGATCAAACACTGTTCGTCGTGATCGACCGGATCAGTGGCGCCAGGGAAATCCGCATCGAGCGCGTCGATCTCGAACAGACGATCGGCGAGTTCATCGCCGGCTGCTTCAGAGATCCAGTGCGGGTCATTTCGTTCAACACACTTGAGCACTGGGTCAAGGACATCTCGGCCGACGTCGCCCTTGAAATCCAATCCCGCTGCGACATCGACGGCACCGACCTGCCCGACCATCTCCGGGATTTCGTCGAGCGCCACATCTGCGCGAGCTCCCGCACTCCGTCCGGCCTGCACGCGGCACTTCGCGCGCGGATTGCGGCACGCTAGATCGCTTCCGGTGTTCGGTATGATCAGGCCTTCCGGCGCCTGCCGGCCATCGCCTCGATCTCGCGGCGACGGTCGCCCGCGAAGGATAACAATTTCTCGACCGTAAGCGTATCCGTGATCCGTTTCGCCAGCCGCTCGGCGCGCGCAGCCTGGTCCTCAAGATGCTGGATCGTGTTCACGCGTCCTCCCCGAACCGTCGAGATTGTGTGCCCGCCATGGTGCTTCAGCGAGACTAACAGCCGGTTAAGCGCGGTATGCGGATGCGACGTCGCAGAGCTGGACTCCCGCGACGCGGCGGTTACTGCACGACGTCAAGCTTCACGTTGGCGACGCCCTTGTTGACCATGCCGAGCGCCTCGGCGGCCGAATAGGAGACGTCGACGACGCGCCCGCGGACATAAGGTCCGCGGTCGTTGACGCGGACCGTCACCGAGCGGCCGGTGGAGACGTTGGTCACGCGCAGGCGCGTGCCGAACGGCAGCGTAGGATGAGCGGCGGTGAGTTCGTGCTTGTCGAACTTTTCCCCGCTCGCGGTCTCCTGGTCCTCCGAGTAGAAGCTCGCAACGCCATGCGCGGCCGTTGGCTTCTCAGCCGCGTGGGTCGGCGCATGATGGCGCGGCCGGGCGTAGACGCCCGCGAGCCTGCGGGCCTCGTGACGATGCTCGGTCATGGCCTGCCGGCTTGCAGTTGCGAATTCCGCTTTCTGCCGCGCGACCGGCGACTGCGCGCAGGCCGCGAGCGATACGGCAGCAATCAGGCTAAGGACAAGTCGAGTAACCGCTCCGCACAGGGAACCGCGGCTTGCGTGGGTCTGCGGATCAACCGTTTCGGCACATTCGAATCGAGACATGATTGCGCGCCTCCGACCTGCCCCTAGTCCGGCGCTCAATGGAGGCAGAACCTTGTCGGAAAAGGAGCCGCCCTGCGGCCGCTGCGGTTTCGCGCAAGCTGTTGCGATTCCACCACAGTTCCTCATGCGTCTCGAAGCGAGACACAGCGCGTCCGGTCAGGGCGCGTCAGCCGTGGGACTCTCGCCACAAAACGGCGTGCGCCTCGCGCGCCGCGCTCTCCGTGAGAAGCCGCGCGAGCTCACGCCAATAAAGTTTCCGCCATCGCCGTTGCAGGCCGGTCAGAAACTCGATCTCCCGTTGGGTCAGAAAGCACATGACGATCCCAATCGTGATTCCGCGCATCTCGCGCGTCTCGCTTCATCCGCTACCGACAAGTCCACTCATCGGCGCGACATCGGCGCTGTCGGGGAACACGGTGCTGGCAAGCACGGTGTCCTCGACACGCAGATGATCGCGCAGCAGCCCCTTCAGCACGGCGCGCAGATCCGTCGTCGGCTTCAGGTCGCGATCCTCGAACAGCTGTGCCGGCTTCAATCCCGGCCAGTCCGCGATCACGCGGCCGCCCTTCAATGCACCGCCGGTGAGGAATGCGACCGTGCCGGTGCCATGGTCCGTTCCCTCCGTGCCGTTGATCCGCGCGGTGCGACCGAACTCGGTGACGACGGCAACGACGGTGTCGTGCCAGGCCTCGCCCATGTTGGTCTCGATCGAGGCGAGCGCACCGTCGAGCGCGCCAAGCAGGTTGAACAGCTGCCCCGAAGCCGCGCCTTCGGCGATGTGCGTATCCCAACCGACGAAGCCCATGGCGCCAACGCGCGGGCCGTCCGGCCTGGCAAGATAGCGCGCGGCGGTACCGGCGGCCTCGGCGAAGTAGGCGCGCACGCGCGCAATGCCCGGCGGCATCAGCGTAGGATCCTCCGACATCGGATCGCCCATGCCCGCAGGGCCTCCGAGCGAGGCAAGCTTCATGCGCGCCTGGAGCACGGCGGCGAGCTTCGGATCGGTGTGCTGATAGAGATCGAGCAGGCGGTTCTGCGTGTCCTCGCTCGCCGACAGAAGCTTTTGCGGCACCCATGACATCACGGGTGCCGAGCCGCGCACCACCAGCGGCGTCACCGCACCGACGCCGAGCGCACGGCTGCCGCGTGGATCGACGCGACCGCCCGATTCCAGCGCGGCCAGCGACCGGTTGAGCCAGCCGGAGCCGATCGCGCCGGGCTTTGCAATCCCGCTCTCGAGCACGTCCTGGCCGTCGAAATGCGAGCGCTCGCGATAGGGCGTCGCCGTGGCGTGCACGATCAGCGCCTGCTGGCTCTTGTACAGCCGATGCAGATTGGGCATCGCCGGATTGAGCGCGAAGAAGGAATCGAGCGGCAGCGCCGGCGTCTTGCCGTCCAGCACCAGTGCGCGCTCGCCACGCAAGGAGATCCAGTCGGGATCGCCCACGGGCGCGACCGCGCCGAGACCGTCAAGGGCGCCCCTCAGGATGATGACGAGCAGCCGCGGATCGCGCCCTTCTGCGCGAGCGAGCTTCGGCATCTGGCTCCACGCAAACAGCGCGCCCGAGCCGATCAGCAGCTCACGCCGTGTCGGCAGGTGGTTGGCGAAGCTCATGCTCACCTCCTCTGGAAGTCCGCCGACATGAACAGGAGCGCGAGCGCCTGCTGCCGGCTCTCGGCGCGATTGACCGCCTGTTTCACCTCTGGCGAGACCGTTGATGCGAAAACGGTCTCGATGATGTCCTGCGGATCGGCCTGGCCCGCGACGCGCTCGGCGAAATTGTTGGCAATGTCGAGCCGCCGGCCCACGCCGTCGATCCAGCTCGCTTCGTCATCGGGATAGCCCCTCGGCGCCGGCGGCCGCCACAGCGCCTCGCCGAGCAGCTCTTGCCCTCCCGTGAAGCGCGTCGGATCGGCCTGCGTGATGCCAGTCGCGCGCACCATGCCGACGACCCATTCGCCGGGACGCTTGAGCTTGGACGGCGGCTCGCTCCACGCCTCGGGCGCGGACACCATCGTTTTCGCAACCTCCTTGAGGTCGCCGTCGGTCTCACGAAACGTCTTCGCCATTTGCTCGACCAGTGACGGCGGCGGCGTCTCCGCAATGAAGTGGCGCGCGAGCTTGGTCGCGACATGTGTCGCGGTCGCGGGATGAGCCGCGAGGTCGCGCAGCACGGCGCGCCCCTGCTCCACTCCCTCCTGGTCGTAGAGCTTGCCGAGCACGGTCTGCCCGCCGGGCTCGTGGAGCCGCGGGTTGAAGCTGAATTCACCGCCTCGCTCGGGATCGTTGCCGGGCGGAATCAGGGTCCAGCCCGTCAGCACGTTGGCGAAGCTGATGACATCATCCTGCGTATAGCCGCTGCGCACACCGAGCGTGTGCAGCTCCATGATCTCGCGCGCAAAATTCTCGTTCAGGCCGCGGCTTCGATTGATGCCGGCGATCGAGTTCGCGCCCATCGAGCCGAGATTGTCGAGATAGAACAGCATGGCCGGGTGACCTTCGGCCGCCTGCAACAGATCGTTGAAACGGCCGAGCACGTGCGGACGAATGGCCTCGCGCTCATAGGCACCCGACATGCTCTGGATCTTGTTTGCGGAGATGCAGAAGTGGTTCGACCAGAACCACACCAGCCGCTCGGCAAAGCCGATCTCCGCAGCCAGCGCCGCCTCCGTGCGCACCTTCGCCTCCTCGAGATAGATCGGCCGCCCCGGATCGGGAACGGCGTCGGCGGCCTTCTTGGCCGCCATCTCGGCGGTTTCCGCGCCCTGACCCTGCCCTTGAGTCTGTCCTGGCTTTCGCCTCTGGTTGTTTCCTTGGCTTGCGTCCTGGCCTTCGGCCATGACGGGAGCCGCGGCCATCTGCTGCTTCTTGGCTTCCTGCTTGGCTCGCGCCGCACGCTTGGCATTGGCGTCCGCTACCGTGCGGTAGGCCTTGGCGCTGGAGGGAAGGCTCGCTGCGTCTGCCAGTAGCAGGGGCCGGTCGAGCTCGGCGATCAGCGCTGCGCGCGGGTCGGCCTCGATCGCGGCAATCGACCCCGGTCGCGGCCCCATGCCGAAGCGATGGAGCGCCAGCACGGCTTCAGCCTTTGTAGAATTGCTCATGGCGGGTGCCCGATATGTCAGCCAACCGAACCATCGCGCCAAGCCGGTTCGGTCGACCATGACACGTTGTAATGCTACAAATCGTAGCACTTGCGCTTGTCGGCTGCAAGCTCCGATTGAGCGGTCCGCGACGGGTGCTCATCAGCCTCGTGCCGCAAATCAAGGCGTTCAGCCCGTAGGCGAAATCGCCCGCAAGACATCCCTGAAAACGCCGTACTGCAATTGAAACGCTTGCGGGCTGTAGTCCTGGTAGTAACCCGCGGTCACCACGACGACGAGATCGAGCTCCGGGACGATGCGGATCGACTGCCCGCCTCGACCGAGCGCACCAACCCAGTGGACCTCGCGCCCATTGATCTGGGTGCGACCCAGCCACCAGAGATAGCCGTAGAAAAAGGGGCCCGTGGCTTTCAGCTGCGGTGTCATCGAGGCGTCGATCCATGCCTTCGAAACTATCTGGCGACCGTTCCACCGGCCGCCCGCGAGGACGAGCTGGCCGATTTTTGCCATATCGCGTGGCCGCAAGCGCAATCCCCCTCCGGCATCGCTATCCCCCTTGACCCGGGCCCACGCGAGGCGGGTGATGCCCATCGGCTCGAACAAAGCCTCACGCGCAAACTCGTCGAGGGGGCGTCCAGTGGACTTGCGCATGATGGCCGACAGGAGCGTAAGCGCGCCGGTGTTGTAGAAGAATTCCCGTCCTGGCAGAGCCGTCACCGGAAGACTGAGGACGTAGCGACAAGGATCTGGCGCCGTATGCATGCGCACCTCGTCGTTGTCGTCCTCGTTGCTCGGAATCGCTTCCACCCACTTCAGACCCAAAGACATGGTGAGCAGGTGCGACAGCCGGATGCCTTCCTTCTCGGGGGAACGCAAATCGGCCAACTCGGGAAAGAAACTGAAGATGGGTTCATTGACGCCGCCGATGATCCCGCGATCGATTGCGATCCCGACGGCGAGTGACGCGACACTCTTTGAAACCGATTTCACGTTGTGCAGTGTATCGGCATCGAGGGTGACGTTTTCCACCTGGCGGTTGTTGATTTCGTCGGTGCCCTTGAAGTACCGCTCGAACACCAGCCGGCCACTGCGTGCGACCAGAATGCCGTGCACATTGGCCGTGCCGGGGGCCGCGAGGCGATCGGCCATCCTGCGCAGTGCAGCGCTGTCGACAAGCTTGTCCTCATTGACGGCCGCGACGGGCCAGCCGTCGTCTCGCGCGGCCGGAATACCGGAGTCGTCGGGCGGGTCCGGATACACCGGCAACGTGGTGATCGGCACCAGCGCAGCTCCACCGAGAAGTGAAACAAATTGGCGCCGTCTCATTTGATGTTCTCGTTGCGCCTTTTGCAGCCGCGCAGCTCGCTTGCGTGCGTTCCTAGAAATTTGGCCCCAGCGCGATTTTCGTGATGGTGCCGTTCTTGACCCCGATCCGCCATTCCGCCGAGCCGTTGGCGAACTGGGCGATGTAGATGTCGCTGTCGAGCGCGGTGACGCCGCGGAACGACATCGCGCGCAGCGCACCGAGCCGCGTCAGGATCGCCTGGTCGAACGGAAGCTGCTGACGCGTCAGCTCGGCAACCTCCGTGGTCATGTGGTCATAGTCCGGACGGCCCTTGCCGACTCCCTCGATGTACTGCCGCAGCATCTCCTCGCCGTTGGCGATCGGCATGCTCCGCCGGGTCGCGCGCCCCAGCCGCGCACCGGGATGCGGCGCGTCGACGTTGTAGAAGCGCGTCTGCCGTCCCGGCAGCAGGATCTCGCGACATTGTCCCGACCGGTCGGCAATCACCCACGGACTTTTGACTGTGGTGAGGAAGGACGACGTCATGCTGCTGCCGATGGTTGTCTGCATTCGCCGATTGCCGTCCGTATCCAGGTTGAAGACCTGAATGTCGTCACCGGTGTCGTTGTAGAACATGATCCTGATCGGCGAGCCGCCGGCCTGGCCGCGAACGGCGGCTTGTTCCGAACAGGCGACGATGCCGCCGAGTTCGTCGTTGCCGTCGGGACGGAAGGTCACGTCGCCAGTTTTGCCGTCCGGGTCGATCAGCAGGCGAAACTCAGCCGTGCCGTTTTCGAACTTCGCGCCATAGATGTCGTATCCGCCGGGGCCGACGCCGCGGAAGAAGATCGATTCCACTGCGCCCAGCGCCAGGAACGTCGCGTGTAATTCACCGGCCTGCCGATGGATCTTGGCGGCCAGCGGCGCGCTCATGGCGTCGTAGTTCGGCGTACCGCGACGCAAATCTTCGATGCCGCGGAGGATCATCTCCTTGCTGCCCGGCGCCGGGACCTGGTCCCTGAACCGCTCCGGAACTTCCGCGATCCGCCGCAGGAAGTCGGCCTCGATGCTGCCTGCGACGGCCGCATCGATGCGTCCCGCCAGGCGCGGGCCCGACGCCGCGCTGTGCAGGAGGACCCCGCGCCACCTGGGCCTGATCGTCGCGCAGGAAGACCACGAGATCGTCGCCCCTGATCGAGAACGCGTCGGCGCCTTCGGCCATCAGGGCAAAGGCGGGCCGGCCGGTTTCGTGCGCCAGCAGCCGATTGCCATCGCGCTTGACGGTCAGCACGCGGTTGAAGGCGACCTTGTACCAGCCGACATACTGGTCGAGCGAGGCAGGATCGACGGCCGGAGCCGGCATCTCGGCGAGGCGGGTGGCTCGGACGTCGCGACCGTTCACCCGCATCATCAGCTCCGAGGACCGGCGCTCCGCATCGACCGGAAACGCGATGTTGCCGAACGAGGCGACATAGGACGCCATGCCATCCTGCACCGTCAGTCGCAGCTTGCGCTGCCCGGCCCACTGCCCGAACAATTCATCGCCGTCGCGGAAGATGGCGAACACCGACGTCGGGCCAAGCGCGTAGAAATTGACGAACGCGCGATAGTGCTGCCCGCTGCCCGTCTCGCCGGCATCCTCCACGGCCGGGCTCGCCTCCGGCGTGCGATAGGCGATCATGCCGGTCGAGACGATCACGGCCGGCACGATCATGGCCGCGATCCAGACGCGCTTGCGCCAGCCGACCGCAGCGGGCATCGCCGCTGCTGCAATGATGCGCTCGACGCGGGCGCGCACCGTCGATGCCCGGGCCATCGCCAGCTCCATCGGACGCGGCTTCACGGAAGTTGCGACGTCGAGCAGGATCTCCGCGTAGGACAGCCTGTCGTCGATCGCCTCGATCGCCTGAACGTCGCTGATGATCTCGGCAAGCTCCGCCAGATGCGCGAGCTGCCACCACGAGAATGGGCTGAACCAGAACACGGCGCGGTTAAGTGAGGCGAGCAGCAGGACGTAGAAGTCGCGATTGGCGACATGCGCGCCCTCATGGGCGAGCACGGCGAGCCGCTTTTGCGCATCCCAGTCAAGAAACTGCGGCGGCACGAGAATGATCGATCCGAAAGTGACGGGACCGCCGACGTCGCGGCTGACGCGCACCTCGGCATTGACAACCCGGGGGCCGCCCATCGGCCTCGCAGCCCGCGCCAGACGAAAGGTCAGCCAGAGGCCGACGAGGAGCCGCAGCAGCAGGACGCCGGCGATGCCGGCATAGACGATCGTGGCGATGCCCCACCAGTTGATCGGCGCCGGGATTTTCACTGGCGAAGCCAGGGCTGCGCCGTGGTCGGCGGGCAGCACGGGCGACAAGGACTCCCCGATCAGTACCTCAGCCGGCCAGACATCGTCCGGCGCTGCCACCGGCAACGGCAGGCGCGTGATGGTGAGCGTCGGCCAATGCATCACGAACGGCATCGCGAGCGAGGCAAGCAGCACGACGACCCACGCAGTCATGCGCACGTGCGGATTGCGCACGCGAAAGAGATAAAGACCAAACCAGACGACGCCTCCCAGTACAAAGGAGCGCAGCGCCGCCTCTGCCAGAGTTGCGATCATTCTTTCTTCACTCCCCTCACCTTTTTCGCTTTGGCCACCTGGTCAGCCAGCGTGCGCAACTGCTGCTGATCGAGCATCGCATTATCGACCATGCCGACCAGCACCTCCTCGATCGAACCGTTGCAGAACCAGTCGACGATGCGCTGGACCGCCTTGGCGGCGACGCGTGCGCGGGGCTCGACCGCCTGGTAGACATAGGTGCGTCCGTCCACAGTGTGCCGCGCGTAGCCCTTTTCTTCCAGCCGGCGCAGGACAGTGCGGACGGTCGACTCCTTGAGACGGCGCGGCAACCGTTCACGCACGACCTCGGCCGTCACCGGCCCATGAGCCCAAACCAATTGCATGACCTCGCGCTCGAGGTCGCCCAGTTCGGGCAAACGATCGTCCATGGTATCTGACCTTGCGGCTGGAAGTTTCTTGTAACGCTACGGATCGTCGCATATACGGCCGCGCCGCGCAACGGCGTTTCCACCTCAGATAGTGCCGGGGTGCTGACCGATCCGCCCGCGCGGGCGGGCGAAGCCGTCAGTAATGCGGCTCGTACATCTGCGACCGGACGAGGCCCATCACGTCATTGGGCGCGGGCCCGTCCGCAAGGCCGCGTTGATAGGCGACTTGCGCAACTGCCGCGGCGATCTTGGCGGAGACCTCGCGGATGCGTGGCAGCGCCGGGTAGAGGCTGCCCTGATCGAGATCGTCCTTGCCGACGCAATCAGCGAGCGAATGCGCGGCGGCCATGAACATCTCGTCGGTCACGAGGCGCGACCGGCTGGCGATCACGCCGAGGCCGACGCCCGGGAAGATGTAGGAGTTGTTGCCCTGGCGCGGGACGAACGTTCTGCCGTTGAGCGTCACCGGGTCATAGGGACTGCCGCAGGCGAACAGCGCGCGGCCCTCGGTGTAGCGATAGGCGTCCTCGGCCGAGCACTCCGCCTTCGAGGTGGGATTGGAGAGCGCGAACACGATCGGATGCGCGTTGAGCTTCGCGATCGCCTTGAGCACGTCCGGCGTGAACGCGCCCCCGACCGCCGCGACGCCGATGATCGCGGTCGGCTTCAGCGTTTCGATCGCGGCGAGGAAGTCGGCGATCTGCCCATGGTCGTGGGCGTAGCGCAGCTTGTGACCGGACAGGCCGGCCCGCCCCCTGACGACAAGGCCGCGAGAATCCACCAGCCAGTTGCGCATCAGCGCTTCGGCTTCGGAGGCGCCCTCCGCCATCATCGCCGAGACCACGAGATCGGCGATGCCGGTCGCGGCCTCGCCCGCGCCCAGGAACAGGATGCGCTGATCCCTGAGCTTGCCGCCGCTGACGCGCAGCGCCGAGAACAGGCCGGCAAGCGCCACCGCCGCCGTGCCCTGGATGTCGTCGTTGAAGACGCAGGCCTCGTCCCGGTATTTGTGCAACAGCTTGAACGCGGCGTGGTTGGCAAAATCCTCGAACTGGATCAGCACGCCCGGAAACGTCTTGCGCGCAGCCTGCATGAACTCGTCGACGAAACTGTCATAGGCTTCGCCCGTCAGGCGCCGTTCGCGCAAACCGAGATAATAGGGATCGCGCAGCAGCTCCTCATTGTTGGTGCCGACGTCGAGCACGATCGGCAGGCACTGCTCCGGATGCACGCCGGCACAGGCCGAATAGAGCGAGAGCTTGCCGACCGGGATGCCCATGCCGTTGGCACCGAGATCGCCGAGGCCGAGAATCCGTTCGCCGTCGGTCACCACGATCAACTTGCCGGGATAAGGCCAGTTCTTCAAAATCTCGGCGATCTGGCCGCGATCGCGCGAAGAGATGAACATGCCGCGCGGACGCTGGAAGATCAGGCCGTATTTCTGGCAGGCGAGCCCGACCGTCGGCGTGTAGATCAGCGGCTGGATCTCGTCGATATTGTCGCAGACGACGCGAAAGAACAGCGCCTCGTTGCGATCATGCAACGCGTTCAACGCAACATACTTCTCGAGGTCACTCGGCAGATTGCGCAAATTGATCAGGACGCGCTCCGCCTGGTCCTGCATCGTCAGCACGCAAGGCGGCAAAAGGCCACGCAGGCCGAGTGCGGCACGTTCCTGTTCGGTGAAAGCGGTGCCCTTGTTGAGCAAGGGATCGCGGAGCAGCGTCATGCCACGCGTCGAGCTGGAAGGCGTTGAGCTGGAAGGCGTTGAGTGGGCGGTGACCCGGTCAGGTCTATTCACGAATTCCCCCGAGAGTTTCTTTTGTCAGAACAAACATTGTCCGCCACCCCTTGATTGAGATCAAGGACATTGCAGGTCAAGACCCGATTGTGATCTCGCACCGCAGCGATGCACGTGTGATGAAGAATGACGCAGGCTGCATCAGGCCAGCCAAAAAGTTAATGCCGCGCCCTATTCCGCCTTTATGTCGGCGATCTTCACGATACGCCACCACTTGTCGATCTCGGCGCTCTGGAACGCTGCGAGTGCGGCCGGAGCCTGCTGCTCGCGTGGCGGGATCTCCTGACCGAGCTCCGCAAAGCGCTGACGGACCTTTGGATCGGCGAGCGCGGCCACGATTGCCGCGTTGAGCCGCTCGAGGACGTCCCTGGGCGTGTTCTTCGGCGCCCATAATCCGTGCCAGTAGGAAATGTAGAGGCCAGGGAGGCCCGCTTCGTCGACCGTCGGAATATCAGGCGCGGCGGCAAGTCGCGTCGGCGAGGTCACTGCAAACGCCTTGATCGTTCCGTTCTTGATCTGCGGCAACGAATTCGACGCCTGATCGAACATCAGGTCGATCTGCCCGGCTACGAGGTCGATCATGGCCGGACCCGCGCCCCGATAGGGCACGAACTGGAATTCCGTACCGGTCCTCGTCTTGAAGAACACGCCGGCGACGTGCGCGCCGGAGCCAGCGCCGGCCGTCCCGGCTGACGCCTTGTTCGGATTGTCCTTCAGCCAGGCGATCAGCTCCTTGAGACTACCGGCCTCCAGGGTCTTCCTGCCGACGATGAGCTGAGGCCCGCTGGCAACCAGCGCGATCGGTTCGAAATCGGCAAGCACGTCGTAACTGAGCTTGTAGATCGCACCGTTCAGCACGTGCGTGCCCCAATGACCGATGGTGATCGTGGTACCGTCGGGGGTTGCCCGCGCGACGCGCGCGCCTGCGATGCTGCCGGACGCGCCGACCACATTCTCCACCACGATCGTTGCGCGAAGATCGGCCGCCATCCGCTCGGCAAGAATCCGCGCCAGCGTGTCGGTCGGTCCGCCCGCCGCAAACGGCACCACCAGCGTGATCGGCCGCGACGGGAATGACTGGCTCGTCCCCGGTGCGGCGAACGCAACGAGTCCGATCAGTGCGCAAATCACAGTGACAAAGCCGCGCATTCGGGCCGACAATCCACCCATCATTTCCCAGCCTCCCGCTTGCGCCCGCAGTTGACCGGCGGGCTTGTTTGTGGCGAGAAGTGAACGACGTCGCCGTTCAGGAGGCAAGGAAGAAGATCAGCCGGTCGCCCGCCGCAAGGTCAGGTTCGAGGCCGCGTCGGCCGGCGCGGCGATCTGCATCAGAATGGTCTGCGCGGAGGAAGCAATCTCGATTCCGTTTTCCTGGAAGCGCAGCTTCATGCGGCGGTTGAACTCGCGTTGAACCGGCCAGCGGCCGCTGTCGGTGCAACGGATCTGGCCGACGATCGACACCATGGAGCCGTCCACCTTGTCGATGCCCCAGAGCTCCAGATCGCCGCGGATCGCGGCGCGGAACTCCGGCTCCCGACGCATTTCATCGACGATGTCCTTGAGGATTTGCCCGGCGCGATCGGTATCCGCCTTGTAGGCGACATTGACACTGACCGATGCATTGCCCGCGCCACGGCTTGAATTGGTAATGGTGGTCACCGCGCTGAACGGCACGATGTGCACCGAGCCGTCGCCGGCGCGCAGGCGAATGGTGCGGATCGAGACATTTTCGACCACCCCCGTCAGCCCGGATACGCTGACGGTGTCGCCGACCTGCACCGTATTCTCGAGGAGGAGAAACAGGCCGGTGATGAGATCCTGCACCAGCTTTTGCGAGCCGAAGCCGATTGCGATACCGACGATGCCGGCCCCCGCCAGAAGCGGCGCGACATTGACGCCGATCTCGCTCAGCGCGGTGAGACCGACGACGGTCGCAATCAGGCAGAGCAACACCGTCCGCAGCATCGGTTGAAACGTGCGCAGACGCGCCGCGCGGGCGTAGTGGCCCTCGCGCGACAGGGCATTGATCTGTCGATCCATCAGCGCATTGCTGGCCTCCCATATCGCAGCCGCGATTGCGGCGGCAATGCCGATGGTCGCGACGGCGGACACGAGCCTGCTGCCGATCTGGCCACCATAGAACCAGACGATGGCATCAACGCCCCAGACCTCCAGCACGGCCACAAAGCCGATAAAGGCGATGATACCCGAGACGATCTTGCGCAGCAGAGGCAGATAGCGGTTGGCGCGGATCTCGAGGCCGGGAAAGCGCTGGAGGATCTCCGGATTGATGCGGAAGCCGCGGTCGATCAGGCTCAGCGTCACCATGATGGCGACGCGCGTGATCAGCGCAACCGCGATGGTGCCGACGAAATACTGGAGCAGCAGCGAATAGCCGTTTTGGATGTTGAGCGCCCAGACCGCCCACAGCGCCAGATCGAGTGCAATCGCAGGATAGTGCCAGATGCTGGCAACGCGATTACGCACCCTTGCCGCAAGGCCCTGCCGGCCGGCCGGCGCGCGAATGGCCTCGGCGACCTGGCGGCGGCATTGCAGGATGATGACCACGATGAAGAGATGCACGATCAGCATGACCATGCGCAGCAAGGCGGCATAGCCGGCCCGATGCAGGCCGAGCAGCAGCGCCACATTGGCAAAGGCGATGCCGGAAACACCGACGCCGACGATGCGCCGCGCCCAGATCTCGATATAGGCCGCGGTCTCGGCGCGAACCGGAAAGAGGCCGAAGGGCCCCGCCAGCGCCCGGACCAGACAGATCAGTCCTCGCGAGAACGCATAGGCATTGACGACGGCGAGGATGACAAGGCGGACGGTCGCCGGCTCGCCGATCTCGGTTCCCAGCAACGTCGTGGCAATGCCGACAAAGACGAACACCGGGAGCAATTCGATCGCGAGGCGGCCGAGCACGAAAGGCAGACGGAGCAGGAGTTGCCAGGCGCGGGCCAGACTGGCGCGGCGGCGATGCAGCTCAGGCTCGGCAGCCACGGACAATGGCGGCTCGATGATGGGGAGCGCCTGCGTGGGCACGTGCGGAGCCTGCGGCACGCGCGCCTCCAGGAATGCGACCGGACGCCTGATCAGGCGGAAAATCAGCCACTCGGCGCAGAAGGCGCAGCCGAACACCAGCGCCAGCTTCCACGCAATCTCGATCAGCAGATTGTAGGCGGCGGGGTCATTCGCCGTCCGCACGATCCAGTAGTAGAACGCCGGAAAATGCGTGAGTGTCCGCGCCATGTCGGCGACCTGACGCGAGATCTCGCCGATCTCCTCCGAGACCGTCAGCAGAAGCTGTGCGCCGAGCCCGTCGGCTGACAGCGAAGCGGGCGACTTCTGCTCGGGCGCGGGTGTTGCACCCTGCGGCTGATCCGACACACTGGCGATTGCGCGCAGCGTATCGATCATCCGGGCACGCTTCTGATCGTCCTGCAGCGTGTCCAGTGCGCGCCGAGCCTGCTCCGGGGAGAGCGTTGCAGCATTGCCGGTCGCAGGCGGCGGCGCCGGTTCGGCGCGAGCACCGGAAAGAGTTGAGATCGCGAGGAAGATGCAGGCAGCGAGAAGCGCCGAAGACAGCCGTTGCGACACGATTAAGTCCCCAGAAATGGCTAAGGCGGTGTCAGAACCGGCACCGCCTTGTGTACGATTCATGTCGGATCACCGCTATTCGCCCCGGTGCTGTGTCGGAAGTTTGCCGTCGCGGCGACTTTCTCTTGGCATTTGCTGCGACGCATGACACACACAACGTCAACGCGTATGCGACCGGGCTGCCGTCTTCGAGGCAATGTCGACCGCTCGCCACACAATCGTGCCCAGGCTCCGCGACGGAGAGCCGGACTACGATCGATGACTTGGTGATTTGCCCAGAACGCAGGAGAACATCTAACGCTTCGCCGGGCGATGGCTGCGCCATCGTCGCCGACAGAAACCGGAATGCTCAAAATTACAGCGCCGGGCCGGTAAGGGGCCATGCCTCACTGATGCGGCCCACTTAACCTTGACCCGGCGTGCCGTTCGCGGATGTTACCGCTATGCGATAGTCCGAACGAGCTCCATCGCACTTAACGCGGCTGGATCTGCGGAGGTGGTGTCATAGACCTCCCCTTGCTCATGACATGGACGTTACGCGTCGCGCTGGGCGACCGGTGACATGCTCCTCCCGCGACATAAAACTGTCAAGCGGGATCAATGGTGCAGCGAGCAAATGTGAAGTGACGGCGCGCGTGTTCGCGGATCGGAATAAAACGGTTCCACTGGCATTTGCGTCAACGAGGTTATCGACGGACTTGATTCACTATCGTTGTAAAATCGGGAAGCGGCGCCGTCCATTTCGATTTGGCATGGCGCCACGGCAGCGTCACGGCGAAGGGATCGCGACCGCCCACGGTCCACGTTAGAACGTCGCCCTCGATCTCCAGGACGGCGGTCGTCCCGGCTGGCGCGCCCGCAGTCGTAAAGCTCTCGGTCAACGATTGCAGCGTGATGTGCGGCGTGGCGTCCACGGTGCTCACCGAATTCCAGTGGACATGACCTGCGAGCGCGACGATCGGGCACGGAGCAGCGGCAATGACCCGCCGGATGTCAGCGATCTCGGCGTAGGTGGAATGCCCCGGATTGTTTTCGAAATAGTAGTTGCCGATCTGGGCATGCCCGGAGAGCGGCACGTGGCTCACGAGCAAGGTCGGTCGATCATCGGCCTCGAGAATATCCGAAAGCTCGCGCAGATCGCCTGGAGCGAGATGAAAGCCGCGTTCAAGCGTCAGGCTCACATCGGGCTGCCAGAAGACGATCCGCACGTCGCCGACAAGCTGGGAGCGAGACGACGTCGGGGCTCCCAGGATAGCCTCGTTCTCAGCCGCGCTAAGCATCGCGTGATCGTGATTGCCGCTGACGTGGTAACGCGGGATGCGGACGGCCTGAAACAACCGGGCGACGTCGGCCTGAAGCTCGCGGTCGCGTGCGGAACTTTCATCGGAAATGCGATCGCCGAGGTCGATCACGGCGCTGAAATCACCCTTGTCGACATCGCTGATGAAGCGCTCGAGCAACGGGAGCGCGGCCGAGCCCTTCTTGCTAAGGGTGTCCCGGCCGTGGTGAATATCGGAAATGATGGCAAGGCGTGTGCGGGTCATGATCGATCTCTCGCGGACAACCGTCAGCCCTGCTTCCGAGGCAGCAAGGCCTGCACAGTTTTCCCCATGTCGTCGAGCGTTGGGTCAGCGTCGCCCCGCTTCGCCACGATGGTCTGCAGGTGATCATTGATCGTATCGGTGACCCGCAGCGCGTTCGGGCCCGGGAACGCATACCACCCGGTGATCACGTCCTGCTGGCGGATCGAGATCATGTGGTTTGGATTGTCGCGATAGAATTTCGCGAGCAGATCGTCCCGCTGGGCAGGAATCGAAGTTGCCGGCATATATCCGGTCGCGTTCACCATCATGGTTGCGCCGATCGGACCGGTCGCAAATTTGATGAACTCCCATGCCGCCTTCTGCTTGGCGGAATCCTTTGTGAACATCATCGCGACGTTGCCGCCGGCCGGCAGGCGAGCATTCGGTGCAGACAAGGGATAACGGCCACAGGCCAGACGAAAGCGCCCACCGATCTCGCGATTGTAGCGCGCGAGCTGCGCCGTTGATTGCATGGAAATGCCCATGCGACCGGAGAACATGTCCTGGAACATGACCTCGGGCTTCACATCGGGCATCTTGCCGTCGTCGACCAGGCTACGCAGCACGCGGACGCCTTGGCGCCCCGCAGCCTCGGTGAAGCGCACCTTGGTTTCGCTGTCGTCAAGGAAGGCGCCGCCGTGCGACAGCACCAACGCCTGCCAGCCCCAATTGCCTGTGATGGTCCAGTCGTAGAAGATACCGGTGATGGTCTTGGCGGGGGCATGCATCGCCGCGGCGAGCTTGATGACCTCGTCCCAGCTCGTCGGCAGTTTGTCGGGGTCGCCGCCGGCCGCCCTCACCAGATCGGCATTGTAGTAAAGGATCGGCGTCGACAGGGCAAAGCCGATGCCGGTCTGCTTGCCGCCGACCTGGCCGAGCGACAGCAGCGTCGGCGAGAACCCGAGATCCCTGGTCTCGGGGTCGGCCGCCAGAAACGGCGCGAGGTCGACAGGAATGCCGCGCTCGTCGAGGGTGCGCTGGCGGTTGAGGCCCTGGAATGCGACATCAGGCAGCGAGTTGGTCACGGCGTCACGCAGGGTCGCTGCATGATCTCCTCATAGCCGTTCTCCGGCGCACGCAGCGTCACCTTGACCGATGGATTCTTGGCCTGGAATTCCTTCGCTAGGGATTCCATCAAATCCTTGAACAGCACCGGTATCGAGTAGGCGACTCTGATTTCGGTCACACCGGATTGAGCGCGGAGAAAGGACGGCATGGCGACGGTGCCGGCAACCGCGGCGGCGTTAGAGAGGAACTGTCGTCGGGAGCGCTTCATGTTTATTTCCTGTCTCTGGAGCTTGATCGGTCCTTCGCCTTCACTTCACCGCGGACATGGTCATGCTGTCGATGAACCATCGCTGGGCGAACAGGAAGGCGACTGCGAGCGGAGCGTTGACCACGACCGCTGCGGCCATGAGGTAGCCGTAGTTGGTGCCGGCCTCGGCATTGGCGAAGAAGAGAATACCGAGCGGCGGAGGTGCCAGCTGCTCGGACTGGACGACGATCAATGGCCAGAAGAAGTCGTTCCAGTGCCACACCAGCGAGAGGATTCCGAACGACACCAGCGCTGGGATCGCAGTCGGCACCATGATGCGCCAGACGATGGCGAATTCGGAGAGACCGTCGAGCCGCGCCGCATCGAGGAGATCGTCGGGCACGGTGCGAAAGAACTGCCGCATCAGGAAGATGCCGAAGACCGAGATCGAGGGCGGCAGGATCAGCGCAAGATAGCTGTCCAATATGCCGAACTTCCACAGCATGACGTAGATTGGGATCGCGGTGACCTGGGGCGGGACGAGGAGACCGGCCAGTACGAGGACGAAGGTCGTCTCGCGACCGTGCCACCGGAGCTTCGCCAGCGCGTAGGCGCAAGGCAGCGCAAGGGCAACCTGAGCTACAAAGATGCAGACGCCGACGAAGAGACCGTTGAGCAGGTAGCGCCCGAGCGGCTGCCTGGTGAAGGCCGCCAAGTAGTTCGATAGCCCGTTCCAGCCATCCGGCAGCAGATGGAAATGCGGTGCATAGATCTCCCCTTGTGTCTTCAGGCTGATCGACACCATCAGGATGAAAGGTGCGAGCATCAGGATCGCGCCAGCCCCGAGCACGAGATGCCGGAAAAGTCCGAAGCCAAGACCTGCGAGATTCGTTCTACCCTTCATCCGCGTCATCCGTAGTGGGCGCGCTTGTCGAGAAGAGTGGTCTGCACCAGCGTCAGCAGCAGCACGATCCCCAGGAACACGCAGGTGAGCGCGGCCGCGTAGCCTGAGCGCAGGAAGGAGAAGCCCTCCTGGTACATCTGGAAGAGCAGCACGCTGGTGGACTTGTTGGGGCCGCCTTGCGTAAGGACCGCGATAGTGTCGAAGACCTGGAATGACCGGATCGATGTGATCGTCACGACGAACACGGCGGCCGGGCCGAGCAGCGGCCAGGTGACCAGCCGAAAACGCTCCCAGGCGCCGTCGACACCGTCGAGCGCAGCAGCCTCGTAAAGGTCGCGCGGGATGGCTTTCAGGCCGGCAAGGAACAGCACCATATTAAGGCCGACAGCTTGCCAGATTCCGATGACGCCGAGCGCGTAGAGCGCCGTAGACGGCGTCTTCAGCCAGTCGAGCGTCGGCAACCCAAGGACCGCGAAGAGCTGATTGACGACGCCGATCGTCGGATGGAACGCGAACTGGAATACGAAGGCCATCGCCAGCAGCGTCGCGGTGACCGGCAAGAAATAGACTGCGCGGTAAAACCCGCGCAACGACGTCCCCGCCTCGATCAGCAGCGCCACCAGCAATCCAAGCAGTACCGAAAGCGGCACGGAGAACGAGACGTAGAGCAGCGTATTCTTCAGCGAGACCCAGAACGACGGGTCCGCGAGCATCTCGGCGTAATTGCCAAGCCCGACCCAGGCGATCGTCGGCGCACCGAACGTCCAATCGGTGAAGGAGAGAACGACGACTGCTACGGCTGGCCCCAGCAGCAGCAGCCACATCAGCATCACCGCAGGCGATGCGAGTATCCATCCGGCCAGCATCTCTGCCGCCAGGCCTGCGGGGCGCGCCGTTCCAGCATGAGCCGAAGCGCTCGGTGCCTTCAACGTCCCCGCCTCAGCCATGACGCACCTCGGCAAGACGCGGCACGGCGTTGCTCGCCGTTGCCCGAACGCGCCGGCCCGTCGCGTCGAACAGGAGGACACGCGATGGATCCGCCCAAATGCGAACGCGGCGCCCGACCGCGAGCCTAGCCGCATCCACGGGATCAGCGCGCATCACGACGGCGGACGCGAGGTTCTCGACCCCCACATAGACGAGCGTTTCCGAACCCAGCGGCTCGAAATGCCGCACCGTGCCGGTCAGCTCTGCTCCGCGAGCATTCTCGTGTTCGAGCGTCCACGCTTCGGGACGGATCGCGAGTGAAACCGGCGCGCCGGCATCGACCCGCGCCGATATCGGCCAGGAGCGGCCCAGTACTTCGACGCAACCATCGGCGCGCACCGTCGCTGGAATGACGTTGATCTCCGGTGTCCCGATGAAGCGGGCGATCTCGATCGTCGCCGGATCGTCATAGACCTGTTGCGGCGGAGCAACCTGGAGCAGGCGGCCGCCCATCATCACGGCGACACGATCGGACATGGTCATCGCTTCAGCCTGATCGTGGGTCACGTAGATGAACGTCGCCCCGAGGCGATGATGCAGTTCGGCGATCTCCGCACGCGCTTGCAGGCGCATCTTTGCATCGAGATTGGACAGCGGCTCGTCCATCAGGAAGGCAAGCGGCTGGCGCACCATGGCACGCGCGAGTGCGACGCGCTGACGCTGGCCGCCGGAAAGCTGCGATGGCCTGCGATCGTGCAGATGGTCAATGCCAAGCGCCGACGTGACGGCGCACACGTCGGCGGCGATCGCTCGCCGAGCCTCGCCTGCCCCGGGCATTATGCGACCGATCAGCGGCAGCCGCTGCAAGACATTCATGCGGCGCATGGTCAACGGAAGCGCGACGTTCTTCGCAACCGTCATGTGCGGGTACAGCGCATAGGACTGAAACACCATCGCCAGGTCGCGCTGCTTCGGCCGCAAGGCGTCGACGCAGCGATCACCGATCCGAATGCTGCCGCTGTCCTGGTCTTCGAAACCGGCGATGATGCGCAACAACGTGGTCTTGCCGCAACCGGACGGACCGACCAGCGTCAGGAATTCACCATGGGCGATGTCGAGCGACACGTCGTTCAAGACGTCCGCCTGACGGAACGCCTTGCTTATGTTCTCGACCGAAATCCGTGCCATCTGCCGCCTCCATGCCGCCGCATCATTGGCACCGTCGGATGACAGTTTCATGAATTTGTCTCAGTAATTGTCTAGTTACGAACTGAATAAAGCTCAGTCAATAACCCGAGGCGGAAAGGTGGAACGTGGATCAGGAGTGCGGACGCGGAGCTATCTCGTCGATCTGGACGGGACGCTGATCAGCGGTCGCAAACCTTTGCCGCGACAAGCCTCTTAAAGTCGTTCGGCTCATTGACGGCGAGACTAAAGTGGAAAACCAGAGGCTATGCTCACGGCGAGATTGACGATCTTCTCGCTTGAAACTCTGTTGATCAGGTTGGTGAGATCGCCCTTGCTCATCGTCTGATCACCGAATCGCAAGCGCCGACCCAAGCGATGGTCTCGGCATGTTCCTCGCGGATAACGGCATATTCGCCGGCGAGCGGGATCACGAGTCAGCCCCTCCTCGACCCAGCGCGCACGTTCAGCAGGCCCCGGCGTACCCTGGAAGCAGTAGCTCGACTTCATTGGCGTCTTCCGTCTTCTTCCAGCACCTTCTTGCTCGATCCCCTCATCGCCAACCTTGTTCAACGCCGGCAGCCTTCAGCAACTCGGCCAGTTTTTTCCGCGCGTAGAACAAGCGCGTTTTCACGGTGTTCTCCGGAATCCCGACGGTTTCGGCCACCTCTTCCAGGGCTTTCTCGTGGTAGTAGACGAGATCGACAATCTCCCGGTGCTCCGGCGAAAGCCCGCCCAGGCACTTGCGCAACGCTTCGCTGGTATCCTTCTTCGTCGCGGCCACTTCCGGATCGTCGGACGTGTCCTCGATCGCGTGAGCAGCCTCGTCTTCCAACGTAAGGTCCTTCCTGCGCCGCAGCGCCGAGAGGGCCTTGAAGCGCGTAATCGCCAGCAGCCAGGTTGAGACAGCAGATCGGCCTTCAAACTTGCCAGCCCGACGCCAGACGTCGAGAAAGACCTCGCTGATGAGATCTTCCGCAACCTGTTCGTCGTGGACGAGCTGAAGCCCGAAACTGAATACCCTGACATGGTGCCGTCCGTACAGCACCTGCATGGCGCGCCGGTCGCCTTGCGCGATCCACGCGATCAGGACTTCATCCGAAGCCACCCGTTGTCGCTCAAGGTCCGTCTCACAGGATTCGAGCCGACCAACGTCAGGCACTCACCGTCGGCGATGTCGAGCGACACATCCTTCAAGACTCCGTCTGACGGAACGCCTTGCCGATGTTCTCGACCGAAATCCGGGCCATGCCCCGCCTCCATGTTGCCGATCATTGGCACCGTCGGATAATAGTTTGATGAATTTGTCTCAGTCCTAGTTTGCTTATAGACTGAGTAACATTCAATTCAAGGGCGGAGAGGCGGAAGGTGAAGCAGGGATGGAGAGCACGGGGCTATCTCGTCGATCTCGACGGGACACTGATCAGCGACAACAAACCTTTGCCAGGTGCGCGGCGCATGCTGGACGCCTTCGGCGGACAATTCGCCCTGGTTTCCAACGACGCGGAGCACACGCCCGCCGAGCTTGCCCGGCTGCTGCTCCAGATCGGCCTTCCGATTGACCCCGGCCGGATCGTGCTCGCCGGTGCCTGCACGCTCGACATCATCGCGCAAGAGCGGCGCGCTTCGCGCGTGATGCTGCTCGGCAGCCCTGCCCTCCGCGAATATGGCCGCGGCCTGGGTCTGAACATGACAATGCTCGAGCCGGACATCGTCGTGATCGCGCGCGATCGCGCCTTCAACTATGACAAGTTGTCATTCGCGGCAAACCTGGTACGGGACGGCGCCCAACTGATCGTGACGAACCCGGATACCACGCATCCCGGCAGGGCCGGATCGGTCGTACCGGAAACCGGCGCACTGCTTGCGGCGGTCCTGTCTTGTGCCGGCGCCGTCTCATATCGCATCATCGGCAAACCCGAGCCTGCGCTGTTCGAACGAGCATTGACGCGACTCGGCGTCAGTCCATCCGAGGCCGTGATGATCGGTGACAACCCGCACACCGATGGAGCAGGCGCCGGCCGGCTCGGAATCCGCTATCTTAATGTCGAGACGATGCCGCGTCTCGTCCTATCAGGTGATTGACAATGCCCTCAACGACGAAGAAGCGCGGCGTGCAAAAACCACGCATGAAACAGGCGGACCCAGCCGCCAAGCCCGAGCATTCGCCGGCTCTTTCTCCGAGCGGCATGCTCGAACGGATCGCAGCGACCAAGGCCGACCTGCCGCCAACGGCGAGCCGGATCGCGGACTTCATCAGCGCCCATCCTGCGGAAGTCGTGCACATGTCCGTGACGGAGGTTGCCGAACGCGCCGGAGCGAGCGAAGGCAGCGTCGTCGCGTTCTGCCAGCAACTCGGTGCGCGCGGGTTCCAGCAGCTCAAGATCGCGCTCGCGCGCGATCTTGTGCAACCGGTTCAGTTCATCCACGAGGATCTGAAGCGGAACGACGACGTCGCGACTGTCGTCGAGAAGATCTTCCAGTCCAACCTGCAGGCCCTGCAGGACACGCGCAAGGTCGTCGATTCCGCAAAGATGGCTGCTGCCGTGAAGGCCATCCTCCAGGCCGATCGCGTCGAGGTCTACGGAATCGGCAGCGCCGCGCCCGTGGCTGAGGATGCGAACTATCGCCTGCTCCGGATCGGAATCGAATCGAAGGTCGTCCTGGATTCACACGTTCAGGCGATCAGCGCCTCGCTGACCGGGCCGCACGTCGCGGTCCTTACGATTTCGCATTCCGGCAGCACGCATGAGACGATTGCGGCGACACGGCTTGCGAAGGAGGCCGGCGCGACGACGATCTGCATTTCGAACTTCGGCAAGTCGCCCATTCAGCGCTACTGCGACATCATGCTACACACGATGGCCAAGGAAACCAGCTTCCGGACGGAAGCTATGACGAGCCGCATCGCTCAGCTGGCGATAGTTGACGCGCTCGTTTGCTGTGTGGCGCTCGCCAAATATGACAACGCGGTCGCAACAATCACCAAGACCTTTGAAGTGCTCTCAATCAAGCGAGCCTAAGTCTCGCGATGATTGCCAACCTGGGTGCATCTCTTTCTGCCGCCCCGCAAGGCGTCGGGATCGCAAGAGGCAGCTCGAACAGGACAACCCGACCTCAGAGAAACATCTCGGTCAGATCGACCGTCGAGGCATTGCCGATCTGCCCAAAGTGCTTGTCGAGCCAGCTTCGCGCCGCCTCGCGGCCCTCATCGCGCAACCGGCACAACAGGCTCCATTCCGGGTGGAATTGCGTCGCAGTGCCGAGCTGCGACATCAACTGATCGTTGCCGATCCAGTGCATGTACATGCGACTGTGGGTCTCCTTGTCGAGCTCGCCATTGTCGATCAGTTTCGTCGCGAAGGCGATCGCGCGCATCTCGCGCATCAACGATGAGTTGAAGCTGATCTCGTTGATACGGTGGAGCACGTCGGCCGCGCTCGCCGGCAACTCGTCACGCCGGATCGCAGTCACCTGCACGATGATGACGTCGTGGCTGCCCTTGCGATAGATCAGCGGAAAGATCGCAGGGTTGCCGAGATAGCCGCCGTCCCAATAATGCTCGCCGTCGATCTCGACGGCCTGGAAATAGGGCGGCAGGCAGGCCGAGGCGAGCACGGCGTCCGCACTCAAGAGTGGCGTCTGGAACACCTTGATCTTGCCGGTGCGGATATTGGTGGCATTGAGGAAGAGCTGGGGCGCATCCGGCGAGGAATTCAGCCGGTCGAAATCGACGACCCGCTGCAACAGCGCACGCAGCGGGTTGAAGTGGAAGGGATTGAGAACGTTCGGCGGCACCGTGTGGGTCAGGGTGTGGATGAAGGAGTGCACCGGATGATACTCCGGCGGCAGCTTCAGGGCCTGGATCCACTGGTTGAGCGGCGAGAACAGGTCGTACACCATGTCCATGCGCGAAACCTCGTACCAGAACCGGTGCAGGTTCTCGCGCGCCGCTTCGGCACCGCCGAGCGCCATGCCCGAAGCCATCGCCACCGCATTCATCGCACCGGCGCTGGTCGCACTAATCGCCTCGATCGCAAGCCTCCCGTCCTCCAGCACGAGGTCGAGCACGCCCCACACGAACGCGCCGTGCGCTCCGCCACCCTGTAGCGCGAAGTTGACGTTCTTCACGTTCTTGCTGCCGTTGCCCCTCACCTTGCGCGCTTCCTCCCTCCCTTCGCTTCACCCTCCAGGGCCTGCTGCACCGCCTTGAACTCGCGCAGCGAAGCCCTGTCGGCGCGCGGAAATTGCAGGTCGAGCCGCTCGAGTGCGGCGACGATGACGGACCCGATGACGACACGCGCGAACCATTTGTGATCGGCGGGCACGACATACCAGGGTGCATGGGTCATCGCGGTGTGCCGGACGATGTCCTGATACACCGCCTGGTAGCGCGGCCACAGCGCACGCTCCTTGATGTCATCCATCGAGAACTTCCACTGCTTGGAGCGGTCCTCCAACCGGTCGAGAAAGCGTTGGCGCTGCTCCTCCCTGGACAGGTTGAGGAAGAATTTCAGCACGACGGTGCCGTTGCGGACGAGGTAGCGCTCGAAGGCGGAAATGTCCTCGAACCGTTCGCGCCAGATGTTCTTGGTGACGAGCCCGGGCGGCAGCTTCTCCTTGGCGAGGATTTCCGGATGCACGCGCGTCACCAGGCATTCCTCGTAATGGGAGCGGTTGAATATCCCGATAAGACCGCGCGCCGGCAGCGCAACGACATGGCGCCAGAGAAAATCATGATCGAGCTCGTGGCTGGTCGGCGCCTTGAACGCATGGACCTCGCAGCCCTGCGGGTTGATGCCTTCGAACAGCGCCTTGATCGCACTGTCCTTGCCGGCCGCATCCATACCCTGGATGATGATCAGGACCGACCAGCGGTCCTGCGCGTAGAGCTTCTCCTGGAAATCGGCGAGATGCTTCTTGTTGACCTCGAGGATCTTTTGCGCCTCGTCCTTGTCGAGACCGCCCCTTTCGTTCGTCTTGTGATCCTTCAGGTGAAATTTCCCCGAACCGTCGAAACGGTACGGCGTGATGAACCTGGCGAGCTCTGCGGCGAGCGTTTTGGAGGGTTTCTTGTTCATGAGCTCGGAGACGGTTTGCGTTGCGGCTTCAATCGTTCGAGCAGGCTACCAAGAATGCCCCTGGGGAGGAATATGATGAAGAGGACGAGCAGGACGCCGTAGACGAGGTTGTCCCATCCGACGGCCTTGGTTCCAAATCCGATGCGCAGGGATTCGGCGAGCAGGATGGTGATGATGGCGCCGACGGTCGGGCCCAGTGAAACGAACAGGCCGCCGACGATGGCCGCAAAGACCATCTGGAGCGACACGGCGATGCCGCTCACCGTGTCGGGCGTGATGAACATCTGGTACTGGCAGTAGATCGCGCCGGCTAGCGCCGTCATCAGCGCGCTGATCAGCGTGATCTTCAGCTTCTCCGCGGTGACGTCGACGCCGGCGGCGGCCGCAGCGTCCTCGTCCTCCGAGATCGCCTCCAGCGCGAAGCGACTCATGCTGCGATCGACCCAGTGCCAGACCACGAGCCCGGCGAACCAGACCGCAAGCGCGACCAGATACCAGGTCGTCTTGTCATCGAACTGGAGCGCCCAAAGCTTATTGCCCGCCGCCCGGTTGGGCGTATAGCCGAGCGAGCCGCCGGTCCAGTCGCGCGTGGCGGTAATGACCTGGAGCACGATGCCTGACAGCGCCAGGGTGACCAGAACGAAGTAGTGCCCGGTGATCCGGAAGCGGAAACAGGGATAGCCGACCACAAGCGCCAGCGCACCGGCCGCGATCATGCTGATGGGAATGCCGATCCAGGGCGACAAGCCCAGATGGTTCCACAACAGCGCCGTGACATAGGCGCCGATCCCCATGAAGCCGCCATGGCCGAGCGAGACCAGGCCGAACCGCCCCATCATCGACCAGGATGTGTAGGCGAACGACCAGATCAGGATCAGCACCAATATGTGCAGGTGATAGGGATCCCGATAGACAAATGGCAGCGCAACGAGCGCTGCAAGCCCGACTGCCCATGCAACAAGCTGCGCCTGTCTCGTCATCGCCGCCTCGAGAGCAGGCCGGCGGGCCGGATGAACATCATGACGATGAAAAAGGCGAACGCCAGCACGTAGCCCCATTCGAGATCGGAGAACAGGCCGCCGAGCGAGATGATCTCGGCAAAGACGAAGGCGGCGATGAAGCCGCCGATGAAATTGCCGAGGCCGCCGAGCACGCAGATCAGGAAGGTGATCGGCCCAAACGACAGGCCGACAAAGGGATGCACGTCGTATTGCAACACCAGGAGGCAGGCGGCAAGGCCAGCGAGCGCGCCGCCAAGTGCCGAGGTGATGATATACATCCTCTTCGTATCGACGCCCATCAGCGCCATGATCTGGCGGTCCTGCGAGATGGCGCGGATCGCCGTACCGGTGAAGGTACGCGTCATGAAGAGATAGACGGCGACCATGCCGACCAGCGCCGCAATGAAGGACAACAGCCGGGCATAGCTGAAATTCATGTCGCCGAGCGCGAGCACCGGCAATCGGATGCCGAGATTGCGGAAGTCGATGCCGAAAGCGACGGTGGCGAAGCTCTGGAGCACGAACAGCACGCCGCCGGTTGCGAGCAACTGGTTGATCGGCGGCGCGGTCAGGAGCGGAGCGATGACGAGATAATGCAACGCCGCACCGAGCAACGCGACCAGCAGGATGGTGAAGGGCGCGGCGATGAAATAGCTGATGCCGTAATACTGGACCATGAAGTACATGGCGTACATGCCGATCATCACGAGCTCGGCGTAGCAGATCCAGGTGACGTCGATGACGCCGAAGATCAGGTTCAGGCCGAGCGCGAGCAGCGCCAGCACGCCGCCGAGCAGGATGCCGTTGATGACAGCCTCCAGCAGGTAGATGTCGAAGATGTCTAGAAACGCCTGCATGCGCCTGCCCGCCCTCACACCCCGAGATAAGCTTCCTTGACCGTATCGCTCGCCAGCATCTCGGCCGAGCTGCCGGACGCGCGGATCGACCCGGCCTCGATCAGATAGGCGCGATCGACCACGCGCAGCACCTGCTGCACGTTCTGCTCGACGATCAGAACCGTCAGCCCACTCGCACGAATCCGCTTCACGAGCTCGAACACCTGCTGCACGACCACCGGGGCGAGCCCTGCGGAGGGCTCATCGAGCAGCAGGAGCTTTGGATCGGACATCAGCGCGCGGCCGATCGCACACATCTGCTGCTCGCCACCCGACATGGTACCGGCCATCTGGTGGCGGCGCTCCTTCAGGCGCGGGAACAGGTCGAAGACGATCTCCAGACGCTCGGCATATTTGTGGCGTGCCTCCTTCATGAAGGCGCCCATCTTGAGATTGTCATCGACCGACAGTTGCGGGAACAGCCGCCGGTTCTCTGGTACATGCGCGATGCCGAGACCGACGATGCGGTGCGCTGGCGTCGTCACGACGTCGACGCCCTCCATCCGGATCGATCCGCGCACGGGACGGATCAGGCCCGAGATCACCCGCATCAAGGTGGTCTTGCCAGCACCGTTCGGGCCGATCACGCCGACCGCCTCGCCGGGCTTGACCTCGAGATGGACGTCGAACAGCGCCTGGAAGCTGCCATAGCCGGCGTCGACGGATCGAAGCTCCAGCATGGTTGCTAACCTCCGGCGCGGCGCCGCGCTTCGGCAGCCGCGGCTTGTGTGGTCTCGGCGTCGGTGCCGAGATAGACCTCGATGACCCGCACGTCGCTGGCGACTGCGCTCGGCAGCCCCTCCGAGATTTTCTCGCCGTGATCGAGCACCATCACGCGATCGACCACGCGCATCAGGACGCCCATGATGTGCTCGACCCAGATGATGGTGATGCCGAGATCGTCGCGGATCTTTCGCAGCATGTCGGCGGCCTGGTCCATCTCGGCTTCATCAAGGCCACCGAGGCTTTCATCGGCAAGCAGCAGCTTTGGTCCCGTGGCGAGCGCCTTTGCCAGCTCGAGCTTCTTGAGCCCTGCGGCACCCAAGCCGTCGACACCGGCATGCCGATCGGTCGGCAGGCCGACCATGGCGAGCGCGCGCTCGGCGGCCTCCTCTGCCTTGGCGCGGCTGTGGCGGCCTTGCCCGTAGTAGCCGGCGAGCGCGACGTTCTCGAATATCGTCAGGCGGCGAAACGGCCGCGGGATCTGGAAGGTGCGGCCGATGCCGCGATTGATGATCCTATGCGGGGCGAGCCCCGCGATCTCGCTACCTGCGAACACGATCGAGCCGGCGGTCGGGTTGAGCGTGCCCGAGAGCATGTTGAAGATGGTGCTCTTACCCGAGCCATTGGGGCCGATCAGGCCGAGGATCTCCCCCTGATCGACCCTGAAGGATACGTTGTTGACGGCCGTGAAGCCGCCAAAACGTTTCACCAGCCCGCGAACTTCCAGCACCGCATCCCTCCGCCGCGCTACTGGTTGCTGTAGGTGGTGCCCTTCGGCAGCGGCAGCACGGCCTCGCGCTGCATCTGGCTCTTCGGCCACACCACATAGGATTTGTCGTCGAGATATTGGATCACGACAGGAAACGAGCGCTCGTTCTGGCCCGCCATCGGCGTTCCCTCGCCATAGAACTTGACGCCGAAGCCGAGCATGGTGCCGCCTTCGGGGATGTCGGTATCGAGCGCTGCCTGGCGCAGCGCGTCCGGATCGATGCCGCCATACTTCCTGATCGCGCGCGGCAGAACGTCCGCCATGAAGACGTAGGTGTTGGAAGCGCCGATCCCGACATGGGCGGAACGGATGGCGACACCCGGCTTGAACTTGTCGAACTCCTCGCCGACCATCTTGATCACGGGCGCGAGCTTCGGATCCATGGTCTTCTGGTTGGCGAGCCAGATCGAGATCGGATCGGTGTTGAAGATGTAGTTGGCGTCAGCGCCCATGCCCTCCTTCAGCTTCTCATAGACGCCGTAGCCCGCACCATGACCCATCAGCGCGCCGAACTTCAGGCCCTGCTCGCGCGCCTGGCGAAGCAGGAGCGTGATATCGGGATTATAACCGGTGTGGAAAATCACGTCGGGCTTGGCGCGCTTGAGCTTCGTGACCAGCGCGGAAAGGTCGGGCGCGGTCGCCGAATATCCCTCCTTCAGCACGACGTTGAAGCCGGCCTTCCTGGCGCCGGCCTCGTTGCCCTTGGCGACGTCGACGCCGTAGGTGCCGTCCTCGTGGATGATGGCGACGCGCAGGTCCTTCGGCTCCTTGCCGAGCTTCTCCTTCGCGTTCTGCGCGATGAAGTCCATCGTCATCATGCCGAACTGGTCGCCGCTCGCCTGCGGGCGAAACACGTATTTGTAGTTCTTGTCGGAGAATACGGCGGACGAGATGCAGGTCGTCATCCACATGAACTTCTTCAACTGTTCGACGCGGGCCGCGACCGGCACGCATTGCGCCGAGGAGAAGAAGCCGAGCACCATGTCGACCTTCTCCTGCTCGAGCAGGCGGACGGATTCGTTGATGGCGACGTCGGGCTTGCTCTGGGCGTCGGCGTAGACGGCCTCGACCTTGTAGCCCTCGACGCCGGTCTTTGCGAACTGGTCGAGGATGATCTTGGCGCCAATATATTCGAGCTCGGAGCCGCCGCCGGCGAGCGGGCCGGTCAGGTCAAAAATCACGCCGATCTTGATCTTCTTCTCCTGAGCCTGGGCAGATGCCACCAGACCCGACGCCGCGATCGCGACCATCAGCCCAGGTACAAGGCGATGTACTAGGTGATGTACCAAGTGACGTACCAAGCGGGCAGCCATGCGCATGCGCATCAAAACCTCCCTGGACGATTGTGCGTTGCAGTCTTCTTTCTTTTACTTTTTTGCCCATCACATGGGCTGGGAGATGCGATGTCAAGCCGAATAGCGTCGCGGGCTTAACGCGTCAGCGCGCGGCGAACTGCTGCTCGATGAAGGCCGTGACGAACCGCGGCATGGTCGGCGTCAGATCACTGACCCCGCGGACCAGGTGAATGCCGGCAAGCTCCGGATGCTCTTGCGCTGCAAGGTTGGCCTCGATCCGGGCGCGAACCGCTTCACCAGGCAGCTTCATGTCTAGCACCCGGATAAGCGCGATCGCAGGTCCCGACACCACGCAATGCCAATGCGCTTCCGCCTGATAGTCGGCGGCTGTGAGACCGGTCTCCTCCTCGATCTCGCGCTCTACGCTGCCGGGAATGTCGAGCGCGCCGTCCTTGACGTCATCGAGGTCCGGCGTGCCCGACGGAAAATAGATGCGTCCCGCATTCGCCGTATGCTCGCCCATTACGCCCAGCACGAAGGCTCCGTCCGAGGCGCGCAGCGCGCCCATGCCAAAGCCGTTGAACACAGCCTTGTCGGGGAAACCCCAGTCGCGCCAAGCGAGAAAGCTGGCGAAGTCGGTCTCGAAGTAGCTCGCTGCGAAACGATCTTCGGAGAGAACGGGATCGCGGCCGATCAGCACCCGGCCGTTCCATAGCTTTGGCCGTTCGCGCTGCTTCTCGGCGAAATGCGCCACGATCTCGGCGCGCCGCTCTTGCTCGAACGGCCACGCCTCCGATCCTACCGATAGATCAAGCGTCTTGACGCGATGAATGCTCGGAGACGTCATGACGCCTGCATATCAAAGTTTCACGTCATTTGCCTGGCATTATTATTTTGAGTTCATCCCCGTGGTCTTCTTGGCCTGCTCGACGAACTTGTTGGTGAAGGTCTTGCTGACGTCGATCTTGGCATTCGCAACCTCGGGCGATCCGACGCTGAACACCGCAAGCACGGCGTCCGCACCCTTCGGGTCCATCTTGCCGGTCTCCGAGAACATCGGGATCGTGTTCTTCAGCGCGGCGAGATAGAGCTCCTTGTTCTTGCCGACCATTTCCTCCGGCATCTTCGCCATGATGTCTTCCGGCGAGTGCGAATGGATCCAGGCAAGCGTATTCAGCATCGCATTGGTCAGCGCCTGCGTCTCCTTCTCGTGGCCGGCGACCCAGGCCGCCGTCGAATACAGCGCGCCGCCCGGATATTCGCCGCCGAAGGTCTCGAGCGTGTCCTTCTGCGTGCGGGTGTCGCTGAGAATGCGCAGGTCCTTGTGGCTGCCCTGGAGCACGGTGACGGAGGGATCGAGCATCACGGCCGCATCGATCTGGCCCTGCTCCATCGCCGCGACCGCGGTCGCACCTAGGCCGACGCCGATCACCGCGGTGCCGGCGGGATCGAGGCCGTTCTTCTTCAGGAGATATTTCAGGAAGAAGTCGGTCGAGGAGCCGGGCGCGCTGACGCCGACCTTCTTGCCGGCGAGATCCTTCACCGACTTGATCTCGTTGGTATGCGAGGGCGCGACCACCAGCACGAGGCCGGGATAGCGGTCATAGACCACGAAGGCCTGCAACTCCTGCTTCTTGGCGGCGAGGTTGACGCAATGGTCGAAATAGCCGGAGACGACATCGGCGCTGCCGCCGAGCACGGCCTTGAGCGCATCGGAGCCGCCCTTGAGGTCCACTAGGTCGACATTGACGCCGGCCTTCTCGTACTCACCGAGCTGTTTTGCCAGCACCGTCGGCAGATAGCACAGGCAGGAGCCGCCGCCGACCGCGATGGTGACCTTGCTCTGCGCTGCGGCGAAGCCGGTGGTGAGCGTGAGCGCGAGCAGCGCGCCCGCGAGCCTGGCAATCGTGTTCTTCATTAGTTTCCTCCGTTCGGCTGGCGGCACATTAGAGCAGCAGGACTGGCTTGAGAAGCGCTGGCCAGGACACTGGTCATCGGACTTTCGACGCAATAGCATGACGGCATAACAACAACCCTGGATCCGGAGGATCTTCCATGAACCGCATCGCAATCGCCGTCTCGCTCGCCGCCGCCTTCGCCGCAGGGTGCGGCGTGACCTACCTGTTCCAGCCGGCTTGGGCTGCCGAGAACATCACCGCGCAACTCATCCACACCGGCGAGATGCAAGGCGATGCGCTCGGGCCTGCGAACGAGGTCGGCTACCGCTCCAAGATGTTCATGGCCGCAGACGGCGCCACCGTCTCGATCCAGGTCGGCAACGTGCCCAAGCATTTGCATCCCAACACCAACGAGATCCAGTACATCCTGGACGGGACCGGGACGATCTGGCTCGGCGACAAGGAGGTGACGGTAAAGCCGGGTGACCTCGTGATCATTCCCAAGGGGACGCCGCATGGCGGCACCAAGCCGATCAGCGGACAGGTCAAGGCGATCGCGATCAAGACGCCGCCACAGGCCCCCGACGACACCAAGCTTCTGGACTGAGCTCGAGTGGCTCACACAGGTGTCCGGGCCCGCATCCCTGCGCGGGTCCGGCAACGGTCGCACCATCACTAGCCTCGCCCGTCCGCGGCCGTCGGCCGCCACACGAGAAGCCGGCGCTCCACCATCGTCACGCCCATGTCGATCAGGAGGACGAAGGCTGACAGCACGAACATCCCTGCAAACACGCCGGCGACGTCGAACACGCCTTCAGCCTGCTGGATCAAATAGCCGAGGCCTGCGGCCGAGCCGAGATATTCGCCGACGACTGCGCCGACCACGGCAAAGCCGACGGAGGTGTGCAGCGAAGAGAACATCCACGACAGCGCCGAGGGCCAGTAGACGTGCCGCATCAATTGCTGCTCGCTCATGCCGAGCATGCGGCCATTGTCAAGCACGGTGCGGCTGACCTCCTTGACGCCCTGATAGACGTTGAAGAACACGATGAAGAACACAAGCGTCACACCGAGCGCGACCTTGGACCAGATGCCGAGGCCCAGCCACAGCGCGAAGATCGGCGCGAGCACCACGCGCGGCAGCGCATTGACCATCTTGACATAGGGATCGAACACGGCGGCGACCACCGGCTGCCGCGCGAACCAGAAGCCGACCAGCACGCCGCCGAGCGAGCCGATCACGAAGGCGAGGATCGATTCCCAGAGCGTGATCCAGAGATGCTTCCAGATCACGCCGCTCGCGAACCATTTGACGATCTGGCTGAACACGTCGACCGGGTTGGAGAAGAAGAACGGCGGCAACAGGATCTTTCCGAACACCGGAACCGTAGAGAGCACCTGCCACAGCACAATCGCGACCACGGCGACCAGCAATTGCAGCGAAAGCAGCGTGAGGCGCGACATCAGACCGCCTCCGCCTGGGTGGATTGTGCGTAGCCCTTCATCACCTCATCCTTGAGCACGCTCCAGATCTCGCGATGGAGCGCATGGAACTCCTTGTCCAGCCGCACCTCGAAGATGTCGCGCGGGCGTGCCAGCTCGACGCGCCAGTCGCCGATGATGCGCGAGGAAGGGCCCGCCGACATGATCACGACGCGGTCGGCGAGCGCGATCGCCTCTTCCAGATCATGGGTGACGAACAGCACCGCCTTGCGGTCGGCGCTCCAGAGCTCGAGCAGGAGATTGCCCATGACCTGCCGCGTCTGGGCATCGAGCGGGCCGAACGGCTCGTCCATCAGCAGGATTTTTGGATCGCGGATCAGCACCTGCGCCAGCGCCACACGCTTGCGCTGGCCGCCGGAGAGCATATGCGGGTAGCGGCCCGCGAACGCGCCAAGCCCGACCGAGGTCAGCCATTTCTGTGCGCGCGCAAGCGCCTCGGGGCGCGGCGTGCCCCTGATCTCGAGGCCGATCGCGACGTTGTCGATGGCCGTCTTCCAGGGGAACAGCGCATCGGCCTGGAACAAATAGCCGGCATCCTTGTTGAGGCCGGCGAGCGGCCGGTCGAACACCTTGACGCTGCCAGCGGCGGGCTTCAGCAACCCCGCGGCGACGTTGAGCAGGGTGGATTTGCCGCAGCCGGTCGGGCCGACGATGGCAACGAACTCACCTTGGCCGACAGCGAGCTGCGCCTGTTCGACCGCGGTATAGACGCGCCCGTCCCCCAGCCGGAATGCGACTTTCGTATCCTCGAGCGCCACCGCCGTGGGCATTGTCATCTGCCGATTTTCTCCCAGCTCTTGGCTGGATGCCTTAGCCGCTTGCGCCGGCAAGTTCAATCGAGCGGCCAAGCGTGGTACGCATGCGGGGTCGCCTCCATCAAACTCCCCTTGCGGGAGTGCAGGGCTGGGTCGGTACCGATGGCCTCCAAACCCGTGATCGGCTACGCGCAGGTCGCGAAAAACTTCGGCCCGGTCGTGGCCGTGAACGGCATTTCGCTCGACGTCGCCGAGGGCGAGTTTCTGGCCATCGTCGGCGGCTCCGGCTCGGGCAAGACCACCCTGCTGCGGCTGACCAACCGGCTGATCGAGGCCGACCGTGGCACGATCACGGTTGAGGGCGAGGATATCAGCCACGTCGACCCTGTCGCGCTGCGACGGCGCATCGGCTACGTCTTCCAGAGCGGCGGGCTGTTTCCGCATCTGAGCGTCACGGACAATATCGGCATCACGCCGAAGCTGCTGGGCATCCCGGAGAAGGAGATTGCCGCACGCGTGGATGAGCTGCTCGACCTGGTACGGCTCGACCGTACCCAGCATCGCGATCGATTGCCGCAAGACCTGTCCGGCGGACAGCGCCAGCGCGTCGGGGTGGCGCGGGCACTGGCCGCGCGTCCACGCATCGTGCTGATGGACGAGCCGTTCGGCGCGCTCGATCCCCTGACCCGCGACGCGCTCGGCGAAGATTATCGCGCGCTGCATCACAAGCTCCGCCTGACCACGGTCATGATCACCCATGACATGACGGAAGCAATCTTGCTTGCCGACCGCATCGCGGTGATGCGCGCCGGAAAGCTGCTCGCACAGGGCACACCGGCGGAGCTCGGCCGAAGCGACGATGCCTATGTGCTGGAGCTGCTCCGCACGCCGCGGCGCCAGGTCGCGCGACTGAACGAGCGGCTGCCGCAGGGTGGTGCGGCATGAGCCTGATCTCCGATCCACGCTGGGGCGAGGCGCTGTCGCATCTGCCGGACTATCTCGGCAACCATGTGCGGGTGAGCCTTGCCGCGCTCGCGCTCGGGCTCATCGTGAGCCTGCCGCTCGCGATCCTCTGCCGCAATCGCCCGGTGGCGCGCAATATCCTGCTCGCGCTCGCGAGCATCGTGCAGACCGTGCCGGGGCTAGCCCTGCTCGCGCTGTTCTATCCGCTCCTGCTGCTCGCGGCCTCCGTGACACTCGCCTGGTTCGGCGTCGCCTTCTCGGCCTTCGGCTTCCTGCCGGCGATGCTGGCGCTGGCGCTCTATTCCATGCTGCCGGTGCTGCGCAACGGCATCACCGGCTTGAACGGCATCGATCCCGCTTTGCTCGAAGCGGCCCAAGGCGTCGGCATGACGCCGCGGCAATCGCTTGTCATGGTCGAGCTGCCGCTGGCGCTGCCGGTGATGATGGCGGGCATTCGCACCGCCGCCGTCTGGGTGATCGGCACGGCGACTTTGTCGACGCCGATCGGGCAGACCAGCCTCGGCAATTACATCTTCGCCGGCCTGCAAACCCAGAACTGGGTGTTCGTGCTGTTCGGCTGCTTTGCCTCCGCCGTGCTGGCGCTCGCGGTGGATCAATTGCTTGGCCTGATCGAAACCGGCTTGCGCAACCGCAACCGGCTGCGCACGACGCTCGGCGGCGTCGGGATTGCCGCGCTGGTCGCCGCGACGCTGGTGCCATCGCTTGGACGCTCGTCGCCCGCTTACGTCGTCGGCGCCAAGACATTCGCCGAGCAATACGTGCTGTCGGCCCTGATCCGGGACCGCCTGGCGGCGGCTGGCCTGCCCGCGACGACACGCTCGGGCCTCGGCTCGAACGTCGCCTTCGAGGCGCTGAAGGCCGGCGACATCGATCTCTATGTCGACTATTCCGGCACGCTCTGGGCCAATCAGTTGCACCGCACGGATATCAAGCCGCGCACGGAGCTGATCGACGAGCTGAAGACGGCACTCGCCAAACAGAACATCACTCTGCTCGGCGAGCTCGGCTTCGAGAACGCCTATGCGCTGGTGATGCCGCGCAAGCGCGCCGAGGCGCTCGGCATTCACTCCGTCGCCGATCTCGCCGCGCATACGGCAGGCCTCTCGATCGCCGCCGACTACGAGTTCTTCTCGCGCCCGGAATGGGCGGCGTTGCGCGATGCCTACGGGCTCGCGTTCCGCGCCCAGCGCCAGATGCAGCCTGATTTCATGTATGCGGCGGTCGCAAGCGGCGAGGTCGACGTCATCGCGGGCTACACCAGCGACGGCCTGATCGCGAAATACGACCTCGTGACGCTCGACGATCCCAAGAACGCGATCCCGCCCTACGACGCCATTCTGCTACTCGCTCCCAAGCGCGCCGGCGATGACCGGCTCAAGGCCGCCCTGAAACCGCTGCTCGAACGGATCGACATCGCCGACATGCGCGAAGCAAATCTGCGCGCCAGCGGCAACGATGCGAACTCGTCGCCCGATGTGGTGGCGAAGTGGCTGTGGGAGAAGGTGGGGAAGCGGTAGGCGCGGTGGCCTCACGCGCATCTGCCAGACCTGTCACCCTGAGGTGCTCGCGGGGCTCACACCTCAGGGTGACGGCGAGAGAGCGTCGCTCGGGCGAGCAACGCTACAGCCCGTGGATCATGCCGGCGTTGATCAGCAGGCGGTTTAGGCGACGCGCCTCCTGGCCGTCCTTGCAGCCATAGAAGATGCCCTTGCAGCGTAGCATGACGTCCTTCTGCGCGGCGAAGGACGGGTCAAGCGGGATACCGGCGGCCTCCTGGATCACCAGCGGCAAATAGGCGCCGTCGATCGTGTCCATCACGGCGTCGCTGTTCACCGGCTCGAAATTGATGGCGTCGATCGCATAATAGGTGGCGTAGAGACGCGGATCATAGTCGTCGAGCTTCTTGCCGAGACTGCCTTCGTCGAGGCCCGGTTCGAGGATCTGCGGCGCGAATTCCGGCTGATGATCGCCATAGCGCACGATCAGGAACGGCTCGTTCGGAAATTTCTTCTTCAGGCCGGCCAGGAAGGCCTGGTACTGCTCGGCGCTCATCGCCTGCCGGCGCAGATATTCGTCGATCGACGATGTGTTGCCCGGCGCGCGCCAGTTCGGCATCAGGTCGGGACGGAAGCGTGTCTCCCAGGGGAAATGATTGGCGCCGAGATAGATGAAGCTGAACAGCGGCTTGTTCGGCGGCTGCTGGCCCATCAACTCAAGCGCCTTGTCGTAGAAGAAGGAGTCGGGCTCGACGTCCTTGGCGCCGAGATCCTTCGCGTCGTAGAAGCGCTCTATGCCGGTCGTCATCTGGAAGCTGCGCGCGCTCATGAAGGCGCCGTAAGCCGGATAGAGCGACATCGTGTCGTAGCCACAGCGGCGCAAGCTGAGCGGCAGGCCGCGCTCAACGCGCCCCGAGGCGATGCGCGTCACGAAATAGGCAAAACGGCCGAAGGAGCGCGACGACAGGCCGGCGAGCACGTTGTATTCGGTGAACCAGCTCGGTCCGCCATTGCTCTCGGCGAGGAAGGTGCGCTGCTTGCCGTCCCAAGATTTGAAATGGCTGCCATAGTCAGGCGGCACCTTGATGCCTCTCGCGGCGCGGATGTCGAAACTGGATTCATCATGGATCATGATGATGTTCGGCCGCCGCCCCGCGGGGTGGCAGGCATCGACCAGCGGCATGTTGAGATGCTCGCCGGTGGACGCGGCCGACTCCATGAAGCCGTATTGCGCGAAGTCGGAGACCGCGGTGACACCGGAGCGGAAGAATTTTGAGAGATAGCCGTCGTCGTAATAGCCGCGCCAGGCTTCGTCCGGATGATAGAGGGAATAGCCGACCAGCGCGGCGAGGCAGGCGAGCTTGCAGGTGAGCGCCGGCAGGCGGCGGACGCGGAACGGATCGAGACACCACAGTGCATACATCAGCGGCAGGATGACGAGGCAGGCGCCGATCACCGACCAGCGCAGGTTCGGGAAGATCGTGAACAGGAAGGCGACGGTGTCGCGGTCGATCATCATCAAGTCGATGAAGTTCACGGTCATCTGCACGACGTCGTGCTTCAGCCGCGACAGCAGCACCAGCACCACGACCATGGTCAGCGACAGCGCGCCCGACAGCGCGGGGCGGCGGAGCAGCGTGATCCAGAAGAAATTGAGGATGCCCCAACTGAGCGCGAAGCCGAGGCGCGAACTGAAATCGGTCTCGGTCTCGTACATCAGCGCGAGCGCGGCCAGATGCGGCGCCGCGACGGCGAGCAAGCGCCAGATGCCGATCGCGGCAACGCTCGCCAGCACGGCGGTGGCGGCGGAAGGACCTGGGTTGGGCGCGGACGCCATCGACGACACGCTGAACACGATCCGGCGCGGTGATGCCAAGCCATCTGGCCAGCCTGCTGGCGGCCAGGGCGTCCGGCGCCGCCGGGGAGCGCCGTGTCACAAAACTGTAACGGAACAGCCATGGACAGGCAACGCGATGCGCTGTCCGACCTTCGCTTAATGTCAGCGGGCGGCGAATGAAGTGCGCGCCGCGCGCCCTACTCTATCCCCTCACCCAGAGGAGCCTGCGAAGCAGGCGTCTCGAAGGGCGAGGCCCGGACCGGCGGCCGGGCCTCTATGGTTCTCGCGGCGATGCGAAGCATCGTCCGCTAGACGGCTCTGCGCGCCTCCTCACCATGAGGGTTGGACAGGGTCAGCTGCCGCGTTTGGGCTTCGCGATGCCGGAGATGAAGACGTCGATCACCGCTTCGGCCATCGTCTCGATCTCGCCCTCCTCCACACCCCAACGCGGAAAGTGGCCGTCGAGGTTCATGCGGGCGAAACCGTAAACCAGGGCGCGGGCGGCGATCTGGATCGGCTTCAGCTCGCCCTGTCGCAAAAGGCCCTGCGCCGCGGCCTCACGCAGCATCCGCTCGGTCAGCCCGATCAGCTCGGCATTGTCGCGGGTGAGCTCGGGCGAGCTGCCATGCGCGAAGTAGCGCCCTGTCGAGATGATCTCGAAGTGGGCGGGGTTGCGCATCGCCCAGCGCAGGTAGGCAAGGCCGAAGGCGCGCAGGCGGGCGAGCGGATCGCCAGCCGGCGCCTGCGTCAGCACAGCATCGATCTCCACCCGAAACCGGCGCTGCGCTTCTTCGGCGACCGCAGCCATCAGTGCGTCCCGGTTGGGAAAATGCCGGAACGGCGCTCCCGGTGAAACCGCCGCCCGCCGCGCCGCCTCGCGGACGGAGACCTCACCGCCTTCGGCCGCCAGTTGCAGCGCAGCGTCGATCAGCACGCGGCGGAGATCGCCGTGGTGGTAAGGCCGGGCTTCGGCGGCGCGGGAGCGGCGCTTTGGGGGCTCACGGGCGGGCATCGAAAACTCCTAGCATCACCCGAACGTGAATGTAAGCGCCGATTACACCGTTGACCTAGACGAGTCCGCCAAATGTAATCGATGATTACATAACGGAGGAGACCGTCGTCATGTCGCAACGTCAAAGCTGGTTCGAGGGCTGGCGCCTGCTCGTCCTGCTCAGTCTGAACCTGATCGTCCTGTGTATCTGGATCGCCGCGATGCGGCAGTTCGAGGTCGAGGGCGTTCGGATGGTGATCCGCTTCACGGCGCGCAGCTCGCTCCTCCTCTTCTGCCCGGCCTTCAGTGCCGCCGCCCTGGCGCGGCTCTGGCCCAACGCCTGGACCCGCTGGCAGCGCCGCAACCGGCGCTATCTCGGCCTCGGCTTTGCCCTCTCCCACGGCCTCCATGCGGTTGCGATCTTCGCCTTCGCCAGGATGGATCCGGCCGGCTTTGCGGCAGCGACCTCGGCCGCATCCTACCTCTTCGGCGGGATCGGCTACGCCGCCATCATCGCGATGGCGGCGACCTCGTTCGACCGCACGGCCGAGCTGCTCGGCCCCCGCGCCTGGCGCGCCCTGCACCTGACGGGCGGCTACTATCTCTGGTTTCAGTTCATGGTCTCGTTCGGCAAGCGCGTGCCGGCGATGCCGCTCTATGCGGCCTTCCTCGTCCCCCTCCTCGCCGTGATGGCGCTGCGGCTGATCGCGATGGCCGCGAGCTCGCGCCCGAAGCCGGCTGCGGCGGGCTAGGCGCCAGCGCTCGCATCTGCGATGGCCGGCAAGAATATCGATCAGACGTCAGCTCTTAAGATGATGTACTACGCGAAGCCGTCTTCGTGGATTCGCGCGAATGATCACAGCGCAGATGAAGAGCCGAATCTTAGACTCTGAAGTCGCAGGGCTTTTGAGGATTGGGAGGGTGAGGCCAAAGCCTCAGAAATCGCGCGAGATCAAGAATGTGCTTTAAGCGTCAGTTCTTGATCTTCAGACTGCGCTTCAACATCGAAGAATTTGAATGAAGCACCAGCGCTTGGCGCTGAGAGGAAAGCGCGAGATCGCAGCTTGCGATCTCGCGCCGGTTGTAGTTGCGAAGGTTTAAGATTTGGTTTGGCCGTCGAGAGCGCGTCAGTTGCTTGACTCTCGCGTCCCGGACGCGGTGCAGCGCGTAAGCGGTGCACCGTAGAGCCGGGACCCATGGCCCCCGGATCAGCAGCGCATCACTTGCGCGCCGCGCTGGGTCCAGGGAAAGAGGCCTTAGTTCTTGCTCTTGTCGACCAGCGCGCCCTTCTTGATCCAGGGCATCATGTCGCGGAGCTTCGCGCCGACTTCCTCGATCGGGTGGGCCGCGAGCTTGGCGCGGGTCGCCTTGAACGAGGTCTGGTTGACCTTGTTCTCGAGCATCCAGTCGCGCGAGAACTTGCCGGACTGGATGTCGTTGAGAACCCGCTTCATCTCCTTCTTGGTCTCGTCGGTGATGATGCGCGGGCCGGTGACATACTCGCCGTATTCGGCGGTGTTGGAGATCGAGTAGTTCATGTTGGCGATGCCGCCTTCATAGATCAGGTCGACGATCAGCTTCACCTCGTGGAGGCACTCGAAATAGGCCATCTCAGGGGCGTAGCCGGCTTCGACCAGGGTCTCGTAGCCGCCCTTGATCAGTTCGACCAGGCCGCCGCAAAGCACCACCTGCTCGCCGAACAGGTCGGTCTCGCACTCTTCCTTGAAGGTGGTCTCGATGATGCCGGCGCGGCCACCACCGACCGCCGAAGCGTAGGAAAGGCCGAGGTCATGGGCGTTGCCCGAGACGTCCTTGGCGATCGCGATCAGGCAGGGCACGCCGCCGCCGCGCTGATACTCGGAGCGCACGGTGTGGCCGGGGCCCTTCGGGGCGATCATCAGCACGTCGAGGTCGGCGCGCGGGTCGAGCAGGTTGAAGTGGACGTTGAGGCCGTGGGCGAAGACGAGCGCAGCGCCCTTCTTCATGTTGTCGTGCAGGTGCTCGCGATAGATATCGCCCTGGAGCTCGTCGGGGGTCAGCATCATGACGAGGTCGGCCCATTTGGCGGCCTCGGCGACTTCCATCACCTTGAAGCCGGCGTTCTCCGCCTTCTTGGCCGAGGCCGAGCCCTTGCGCAGCGCAATCGCCACCTCCTTGACGCCGGAGTCCTTCAGGTTGAGCGCATGGGCGTGGCCCTGGCTGCCATAGCCGACGATGGCGACCTTCTTGCCCTTGATCAGGTTCATGTCGGCGTCGCGATCGTAATAAACACGCATAGTCGTTTCCTCATTGAGGGCCGAAAATCGGCCAATGGTCAGGGTCCAAAGGTGAAATTTGCGGATTTCGGGGGCTGTCTAGAGCATTTTCCGCCCCGAAGGAAACCCGTTTCTGCATGGAAATCCGCGACATCATGCATCCATGAAAACGGGGTAGAGAGAGGCAAGCAACAGAACCGCCATCAGGATATTGAAGGCGCGGACAAGGCGCTCTGAGGTCAGGACCGGCCGGAGCGCGCTCCCGAACAGGGCCCAGACCACGGTCGAGACCGTGCCTACGATCAGGCTGATCAAGGTCTGGATGGCGATATTGACGGGGAATTGGGCAATGGCCGCATAGGCAGTGATGGTGCCGATCACGATCACCCAGCCCTTGGCATTGATCCACTGGAACATGGCCGCGCCCCAGAAGGTCATCGGGCCCCTGCCCTTCTCCTCGCCCGGCTTGGCCGGGCCGGAAAGGGCGATCGCGGCAGCCAGATAGATCAAATAGGCGGCGCCGGCATATTTCAGGATGGTCTGGAGGATCGGATAGGCCAGGAAGACCGTCCCCAGCCCCAGACCGACCGTTGCGACCATGAAAGCAAAGCCGATGGTGATCCCGGCGATGTGCGGAATGGTGCGGCGGAAGCCGTAGGTCAGGCCCGACGACAGCAGCATGATGTTGTTCGGCCCGGGGGTGAAGTACATCACGACCGCAAAGACGATGAAGGCATAGAGGAGCGACATCTTCACCTCACGCTGTCTTCGGCAGGACTTGTGGGCGCCTGGCCAGCAGCATCACCGCGATACCGCCGATCACAGTCAGCATGCCGGCGAGCCGCAGGGGTCCGAACCGTTCGCCGAACACGATGCTGGACGCAGCCGAGCCGACGAAGGGGACCAGCAGCGCGAACGGCACGACCTGCGCAGCCGGATAGTCGCGCAGCAGCCGGCCCCACAGCCAATAGGCGATGCTGGTCGAGACACCGCCAAGCGCCAGCATGCAGAGGGCTGACGTCAGCGACATGTGCGTCAGCGCTCGCCAGGTCGGCCCGGGACCATTGGCGATCAGCGCCAGCGCGAACAGCGGCACGGCCGACGTCAGGCACAGCCAGGCGAAGAGCTCGAACATCGGCACGCCGCGGGCGCCGCGCAGCAGGAGATTGCCGATCGCGAAGGAAATCGGCGAGATCATCAGCACGACGAAGGCACTGACGCTGAAATCATAGCCGACGGTGCCGCAGATCAAGAGCAGGCCGACCGCGGCAATGGCAACGCCTGATGTCTGGACCGGCGTCGGCCGTTCGCCGAAGGCGAGCACGGCAAAGCCGATGGTGAACAGCGCCTGGCTCTGCACGACGACGCTCGTGAGCCCCACCGGCACGCCATGGGCGATACCGTAGGCCTGAGACAGGAACTGGCCGAGGAAAAGCGTGAAGCTGATCGCGATCAGGAGCGGCCAGGCGATGTCAGGCTTGCGGATGAACAGGCAGGGCACCGCGGCGATCGAAAAGCGCAGTGCAGTCATCAACTCCGGCGACAATTCGTCGAGCGCCAGCCGGCTCGCCACGAAGGCAAGTCCCCAGACGATCGCCACCATGACGGCGATGAGGATGTCGGCCGGCTTCATTGTTCTTCTTCGGGCTCTGTTCTGTTGCGTGTTCTTGTCGTTCAGCCTTGCTCGCCGGCGCTTACGTCGAAGGGGTGGGTTTGCGCAGCAGATAGGTGCCGTGCATGGGGGCGTGGTAGTCGGCCGAGACCAGCGTGAAGCCGACGTCAGTCAGCATCCGCTCCATCACCCAGCCGAAGGTGGAATATTCGTCGCGCATATGCGTGACGACGCTCTCGCGCGAAAACTCGTGGTTCTTGATCTGGAAGTCGGCCCATTGCTCGACGTCGCGCTCTGCCGCATCCGGCATCGAGACGAAGACGATGTCGCGCAGATAGAAGCTCGCGCCCGGCTTCAGCGCGCGATAGATGCGCGACAGCGCCACCACCTTCCAGAAATCCGGCAAATGATGCAGCGTGAATTCGCTGACGATGAGGTCGTAGGAGTGCGGCTGATAGGCGAAGCTGAGCAGGCCGGCCGACTGCGTCGCGACCTTGGCCTTGCGGTCACGGGCATAGATCTCGGCAAGAGCCAGCATCGCCGGCGAGATATCGATGGCGTCGACCTCGGCGCCCATCAGCGCGGCTTCGGTCGCGAGCACGCCGTTGCCGCAGCCGATGTCGGCGATGCGCCAGCCCCGCTGTACGCCGAGCATTTTCAGCGCGGCGCGCGCGCGCAGATCGGCGTCATCGTGATTGTCGTAGATCGAAGCGACCGCGGGCTCGATGCCCATCCGGTTGCGTTCGTTGTAGTACCAGTCGCGCGCCAGCATGGTTCACATCCCTTCAGGCCCGCGACCGATCGCGGCAACGCCCGTGCGCGACACCTCGACCAGGCCGATGGGACGCATCAGGTCGATAAACTGATTGATCTTGTCCGTATTGCCGGTGATCTCGAACACGAAGCTCTCGGTGGTGGCGTCAATCACGCGCGCGCGGAATGCGTCCGCGAGCCGCAGCGCCTCGACGCGATGTTCGCCTTCCCCGCGCACCTTCACCATCGCCAGTTCGCGCTCGATCGAGCGCTTGGTCTGCGTCATGTCGACGACGCGATAGACCGGGATCATGCGGTCGAGCTGGTGCTTGATCTGCTCGATCACCATCGGCGTGCCCGTGGTGACGATGGTGATGCGCGAGAGATGTTTTTGGGCTTCGGTCTCCGAGACCGTGAGGCTCTCGATGTTGTAGCCGCGACCCGAGAACAGGCCGATGACACGGGCGAGCACGCCCGGCTCGTTCTGCACAAGCACCGACAGCGTATGCGTCTCGTTGGGATCGTGGCGGTCCTCGAGGAAATAGGCGGATGCGGGCTGGTTCATTATCGTCCCCTCAAATGTCTCTCTTGTCATGCCCCGCGAAGGCGGGGCATCCAGTAACCACCGACGCCTGAGATTCCCACGCCCGCCGCGGCGTACCGGATCGCCCGGTCAAGCCGGGCGATGACGGCGGTGTTGTTGCTCCGGCTCGCATCATGCGACCACCCTTTGGGTTGTCGGCGCGTCCGTCCCGACCCATCGGCGGAACAGATCGAAATCGATATTGCCGCCCGAGAGCACGAGACCCACTCGTCTGCCCCCGAGCTTGCTCTTCTCCTGCAGCGCAGCGGCAAGCGCGGCCGCGCCGGCGCCTTCGGCGAGATTGTGCGTGTCGGTCCAATAGGCGCGGATCGCCGCGCCGACCTCGTCGTCGGTGACCTGCACAATGCGCGAAGCGCCCTTGCGGATGAGTGCGAGCGCGTCCGCGTCGGGAATGCGCGTCGCCATGCCGTCGGCGAGCGTGTTGCTGGTCTCCGTCGTCACGACCGTGCCCGCCGCAAACGACAGCGCGTATGACGGCGCCTCCGTCGACTGCACGCCGACGATCTCGGTCTTCAGGCCGAGCAAGTCGCGCGCCATGATGCAGCCGCAGATGCCTGAGCCCTGGCCAATCGGCACGTAGAGAATGTCGAGGTCAGGTGCGGCCCGGAACAATTCCAGCGCATAGGTCGCAACGCCCAGCACCAGGTCCGGGTGGAACGACGGCACCATGTGCAGGCCGGCGAACTGCGCACGGCGCTCGGCCTCCTCGCGGGCGGCCTGAAAGTCCTCGCCGTGCTCAACGAGCTCGGCGCCAAAGGCGTTCATCGCGCGGTTCTTCTCGACGGAGTTGCCGCGCGGCACGTAGATCACCGCGGGCACGCCGTGGCGGCTTGCGGCAAACGCCAGGCTCTGCCCGTGATTGCCGCGCGTTGCCGAGATGATGCCGGGCGTGTTCGGCCGCTCGCGCTTCAACCGCTCCAGATAGACGAGCCCGCCGCGCACCTTGAAGGCGCCGATCGGCGTGTGGTTCTCATGCTTGACAACGACGCGGGTACCGAGCCGCTGGCTCAGCAGCGGCCAGGCGTGTGCCGGCGTCGCCGGCACCGCCTGCCCCACGATCGCATGTGCGCGTTCGAGTTCCTTCAGGTCGAACATCGCATCACACCAGCGCCTTGCCGGCGGCGAACGCGACTGCCGTGGCCTCGTCATTGGCCTGCTCCGGCAACAGCATCTCGTTATGCGCCTTGCCGGAGGGGATCATCGGGAAGCAGTTTTCGAGCGCCGCGACGCGACAGTCGAACAGCACCGGACGCTTGACCGAGATCATCTCCTTGATCGCGCCGTCGAGATCGGAGGGCTTGTGCGCCTGGATGCCGACGCCGCCATAGGCTTCCGCGAGCTTGACGAAATCCGGCAGCGCCTCCGAGTACGAATGCGACAGCCGGTTGCCGTGCAGCAGCTGCTGCCACTGCCGCACCATGCCCATGTACTGGTTGTTCAGGATGAAGATCTTGATCGGCAGCTCGTACTGCACGGCCGTCGACATCTCCTGGATCGTCATCTGCACCGAGGCATCGCCGGCGATGTCGATGACGAGGCTGTCCGGGTGGGCCACCTGCACGCCGACCGCGGCCGGCAGGCCGTAACCCATGGTGCCGAGACCGCCGGACGTCATCCAGCGATGCGGCTCCTCGAAGCCGAAGAACTGCGCCGCCCACATCTGGTGCTGGCCGACCTCGGTGGTGATGTAGACGTCCTTGCCGCGCGTCAGCTCGAACAGGCGCTGGATCGCGTGCTGCGGCAGGATGACGTCGTTGTTCTTCTTGAAGTACAGCGAATTGCGCGCGCGCCATTGCGCGATCTGCTGCCACCACGCCTTGATGTCGGGCTTCTTCGCCTCGGCCTTGAACACCTGCAGGATGTCGCCGAGGATGTTGCCGCAGTCCCCGATGATCGGGATATCGACACGGATGTTCTTGTTGATCGAGGACGGATCGATGTCGATGTGGATCTTCTTCGAGTTGGGGGAGAACGCGTCGACGCGGCCGGTGATGCGGTCGTCGAAGCGCGCGCCGACGCACAGCATGACGTCGCAGTCATGCATGGTCATGTTCGCTTCGTAAGTGCCGTGCATGCCGAGCATGCCGAGCCAGTTCTTGCCCGACGCCGGATAGGCGCCCAGGCCCATCAGCGTGGAGGTGATCGGGAAGCCCGTGACCTCGACCAGCTCGCGCAACAGTTTCGAGGCCTCAGGCCCGGAATTGATCACGCCGCCGCCGGAATAGATCACCGGACGCTTGGCATTGGCGAGCAGCGAAACGGCTTTGCGGATCTGCATCGCGTCGCCCTTCACGCGCGGCGCGTAGGAGACGTGCACGTCGGACTTGCGCGGCGGATGGTAGGTGCCGGTCGCGAACTGCACGTCCTTCGGCACGTCGACCAGCACCGGGCCCGGCCGGCCCGAGGTCGCGACGTAGAATGCCTCGTGCAGGACCTTGGCGAGATCGTTGACGTCGCGCACCAGCCAGTTGTGCTTGGTGCAGGGACGCGTGATGCCCACGGTGTCGCATTCCTGGAACGCGTCATTGCCGATCAGATGGGTCGGCACCTGGCCGGTGATGCAGACCAGCGGGATCGAATCCATCAGCGCGTCCGTCAGCGGCGTCACCATGTTGGTGGCGCCGGGGCCGCTCGTCACCAGCACGACGCCAGGCTTGCCGGTCGAGCGCGCATAGCCTTCCCCGGCATGGCCCGCGCCCTGCTCGTGCCGGACCAGGATGTGCTGGATCTCGCTCTGCTGGAATATCTCGTCATAGATCGGAAGCACCGCGCCGCCGGGATAGCCGAAGATGTCGGTCACGCCATGATCGATGAGCGCGCGCACGATCATCGCGGCGCCGGTCATCTGGTTCGGATCGTGGCTGTTCTCGGTCATTGTCTTGCTCCGGATGCGCTGTTGTCAGCGGCTTCTTCGAGGTCTGGTTCGGGAAATAAAAAAGGGCCCCAAGAGGCCCCATGCGCACCGCTCGGTTTTGGATGGCCGCTAGCCATCCCCGGCGATGCGCCTGGGTACGACGACGATAAGGAGTTTGGTAATAATGTTACGCATGAGGTCGGCCCGGCTTCCCAAAGGTTGCGCGAACCATAGCGGCCAAAGCCCGGATGTCAAGGCAATGCGGCCATTTTCGCGCGATTTCGAGAAGTGTAGCGGCGTTCCGGCGGTTCGGCGAGAGGGAATTTATGGCGGAAGCGCAAAAGCTCGTCATTCCGGGGCGCTCGCGCAAGGCGAGCGAGCCCGAAATCCATAACCCCAGGCCGTGATTTGACGCGAAGCGATGGCCGGCAATCATCGCCACTCGCCCGATTGGGGTTATGGGTTCCGGGCTCGCGCTGCGCGCGCCCCGGAACGACGGCTGAGCGAGACGCCTCACCCCGCCCTCACGGCAGCAGCCAGCCACCCCCTCGCCTCCTCGGGCTTCACCCATTCGAACTCGGGCAATTGGTGCCGGAACCAGGTGAACTGGCGTTTGGCGTAATGGCGGGTGTCGGCTTGGCCGATCGCCGCCGCCTCGTCCAGGCTGATCTCGCCACGGAGGTGCCGGATCAGCGTAGGCACGCCGTGGGCCTTCATCGCCGGCAGCAGCGGATCGAGATCGCGCGCGGCGAGCTGCTCGACCTCCTTGAGAGCGCCGGCCCCAAGCATGGCGTCGAAGCGGGCATCGATGCGGGCGTAAAGCTCATCGCGCTCGGGAGCGAGAAACAGCGCGCTGAAACTGTCTTTCGGCAACAGCGGCGGCTGGCCCTCGCGATGCCAGTCGAGCAGCGAGCGTCCGGTCGCCTCGACCACTTCGAGCGCGCGTGCGATGCGGGTGCGGTCGCGCACATTCAGCCGCCCGGCGGCGGCCGGATCGCGGGCAGCGAGTTCCGCATGCAACGCCTCGACGCCGCCCTGCTCGAGCCGCGCACGCACGCTGTCGCGCACCTCGCGCGGGATCGGCGGCACCGTCGAGAGGCCCTTCGTCAGCGCCTTGAAATAGAGCCCGGTGCCGCCGATGAAGATCGGCAGGCGGCCTTGCGCCCGGGCCTCGGCGAGCGCTGCCGCCGCATCCGCGAGCCAGGCACCGGCGGAGAAATTCACGGCCGCGTCGACATGGCCATAGAGACGGTGCGGGACCTGCGCCTCCTCCTCCTGCGTCGGGCGCGCCGTGATGACGCGCAGATCGCGATAGACCTGCATGGAATCGGCATTGATCACCACGCCGCCGGCATTCAGCGCAAGCTCGAGCGCGAGCGCCGACTTGCCGCTGGCGGTCGGGCCTGCGATAAGCACGGCCTTGCTCACTTGCCCCTCGCTCACGAAAACCTCAAATGTCCCTCGTCGCCACGCTGATCTGCAACCCCAATAGTCCCGCGCTCGACTCTACCATCGTCGACGGCGCGCGTGCCGTGCTGCCCTCGGCCGCGCCCGCGCACTGGCTGTTCGACGGGGTCGCGGTCGACATTCCCTTTGGTGCGCAGGATAACCTCGAAGGCGATCGTCACGCCATTGAAGAGCGGTTGCGCGAGCTGCGCGGCGACCTGCCGATCGACATCGTCGTGCAGCCTGTCGGCTTCCGGCGCAAGAGACTTTTGCTCGCCGACATGGATTCTACCATGATCGGCCAGGAGTGCATCGACGAGCTCGCCGATTTCGTCGGGCTCAAGGCGCATGTCGCTGGAATCACCGAGCGCGCGATGCGCGGCGAGATCGAGTTCGAGCCCGCCTTGCGCGAACGCGTCGCGCTGCTGAAGGATCTGCCGGTCGGCGTCGTCGACGACGTCCTCGCCAAGCACATCACGCTGACACCGGGCGGACGCCAACTGGTCGCGACCATGCGCGCCCACGGCGCCTATACCTGTCTCGTGTCCGGCGGCTTCACGCTGTTCACCAACGCGGTCGCCGCGAAAATCGGCTTCCAGGAGAACCGCGCCAACGAGCTGATCGTGCGCGACGGCAAGTTCACCGGCGAAGTGAAGGAGCCGATTTTGGGTCGCGCGGCGAAACTCGCGACGCTGGTCGACCTGATCGAGTCGTTCGATCTCGATGAGATCGATACGCTGGTCGTCGGCGACGGCGCGAACGATCTCGCGATGATCCAGGCTGCTGGGCTGGGTGTCGCCTATCACGCCAAGCCTGCCGTGGCGGCTGCGGCGGCAGCGCGGATCGATCATGGCGATCTCACCGCGCTGCTCTATGCGCAGGGGTACAAGCGCGAGGAGTTTGTCGAAGCTTGACGTCTCCTACGACGTCATCACCCGCGAATGCGGGTGATCCAGTATTCCAGAGACAGCGACGTACACGGAGAGGCCACGGCGTACTGGATGCCCCGCCTTCGCGGAGCATGACAGTGAGTGTGTGGCCGAGAGCGTGCCTTACTGCACGCTCAGCGCTACGAAGCGCAGCTCGCCGTCGCCGTTGGAGACGAGCAGCAGTACCGACTTCTTGCCGTCCTTCTTGAGCTGGTCGATGCGCTTCTGGACGTCGGCGCCGCTGGAGACAGCCTCCTGCGCCACCTCGACGATGACGTCGCCGGCCGAGAGCCGCTTGTCGGCGGCATCCGAATTGGCGTCGACATTGGTGACGACCACGCCTTTGACCGTATCCTTGATCTTGTAGCGCGTGCGCAGGTCCTTGTTCAGCGTCGCCAGATCAAGGCCGAGCGCTTTCTGCGTCACCGGCTTCTCCGGCACCGGCTCGTCGGTCTTCACTGCGGCCTGGACCTTGTCGGGATCCTGCAAGCGGCCGAGCTTGACGCGCTTGGTCTCCTCCTGACCCTTGCGGATGACGACGACGTCGACCTCCTTGTCGACCGCCGTATCGGCGACGACGCGGGAGAGATCCTTCGGGTCCTTGATGTCCTTGCCGTCGAACTTGACGACGACGTCGCCAGGCTCGATGCCGGCGGGCTTGGCCGGGCCCTTCTCGTCGACACCTGCGACCAGCGCGCCGCGCGGCGGCTTGATGTTGAGGCTTTCGGCGATCTCGTCCGTCACGCTCTGAATGCGCACGCCGAGCCAACCGCGCCGCAGCTCGCCGAACTGGCGAAGCTGGTCGACGACGCCGGCTACCGTCTTCGACGGCACGGCGAAGCCGATGCCGATCGAGCCGCCGGAGGGCGAGATGATGAGAGTGTTGACGCCGATGACCTCGCCTTCGAGGTTGAACAGCGGGCCGCCGGAATTGCCGCGGTTGATGGCGGCGTCGGTCTGGATGTAGCTGTCATACGGGCCCGACGAGATGTCGCGGTTTTTGGCCGAGACGATGCCGGCAGTCACCGTGCCGCCGAGGCTGAAGGGATTGCCGATCGCGACCACCCAGTCGCCGAGACGCAGCTTGTCGGAGTCGCCGAACTTCACCGAGACCAGCGTCTTCGGCGGCTTGAACTTCAAGACGGCGAGGTCGGTCTTCTTGTCGACGCCGACGAGCTCGGCCTTGACCTTGGTGCCGTCGTTGAGAATGACGTTGATCTCGTCGGCATCCGCGATGACGTGATTATTGGTCACGACGATACCGGAGGTGTCGATGATGAAACCGGAGCCCAGAGAGTTGGTCTTGCGCGGCGGACCGTTGTCACCCCTGTCGCCACCCTTGCTGCCGCCACCGGGACCGCGGCGGTTCTTGAAGAAGTCGTCGAAGAACTCCTCGAAGGGTGAGCCGGGCGGCAGTTGCGGCATGGTGTTGGTGCCGCCGCCCTTGGCTTCGACGGTCTGCGAGGTCGAGATGTTGACGACCGCGTCGATCACCTTTTCGGCGACGTCGGCGATGCCCTCCGGTCCGCGCGCGTAAGCCGGCGAACCGAACGCGCTGAACGCGCTGATGGCGATCGCAGCCAGCCCAAGTCGCACGCAATGGCGCAAACGGGTCGTGGCAATGGTGGCAGCGGTCATTGTGATCTCCGAAAGAGAATTAAGGATTCGTTCTCCAGACTGCGCTCGAACGGGGTGGCGGCGCAAGCACGGAGGTTAACGGGCCTCAAGACCCGGATAATAAGGCGAAAAACCGGCGGCTTCGCTTCACTTTAGCGTTCGCCTTGCAGGTGCCGGGCTCAGTGGTGCCGGATCCACCAGATCAGGATCAGGCCAGCCACGGCCGAGCAGATGCCCACGGCGCGCAGGATGTGATCGGGAGTTGCAAGCGCGCTCTTCATCGCCTTGCGCATCCAGGCGGGACTTGCCGCGAACATCAAGCCTTCCAGCACAAACAGGATGCCTAAGCCGATGAGGAAGTCGGCAAACGCTATGGACCTCATCGGACTGGAACCTCCCCTTGTGCCGTTCTTGTTCCGCGAAGGGGCGGCTTTGGCGCCGCCCCTTGTATCGTCTTACTGTTTCGGCGCCGCCTGCGCTTCGGCGCCCGCTTTGCCGCTTGGGCTACCGAAGTACCGGAAGAAATCCGAGTTCGGCCGCAGCAGATAGCGGGTGTCGCTCGAGCGCAGCCCGGTCTCATAGGCCGACATCGAACGGAAGAAGGCGAAGAAGTCCTGGTCCTTGCCGTAGGCTTCCGCGAGCAGCCGGGTGCGTTCCGCTTCACCGGCGCCGCGCGTCTGCTCGGCCTGCGACCTGGCTTCTGCCTCGATCACAGTCGCCTCGCGGTCAGCCTTGGCGCGGATTTCCTGCGCCTTCTGGCCGCCCTGCGCACGGAACTCGGCCGCTTCACGCTGGCGCTCGGTCTTCATCCGATCGTAGACCGCCTGGCTGTTCTGCTCGGGCAGGTCGGCGCGGCGAATCCGGACGTCAACGACCGAGATACCGTAGCCGTCGGCCTCGCGGTCGAGCTGCTCGCGGATGCGGCCCATCAGCTTCTCGCGCTCGTCGCGCACCACCGTGATGAAGGTGACCTCGCCGAGCACGCGGCGCAGAGCCGCGTTGAGCAGCGTGGTGAGCTGGAGGTTGGCCGCCTGGATCGAGCCGACGCTCTGATAGAAGCGCAGCGCGTTCTTGATGCGGTAGCGCGCAAAGGCATCGACCACGAGCCGCTTCTGGTCGGAGGCGATCACTTCCTGCGACGGGTTCTCCAGATCGAGGATGCGATTGTCGATGCTGATCACGCTATCGACGAACGGCGCCTTGAAGTTCAGCCCGGGCTCGGTGACGACCTTCACGGGTTCGCCGAGCCGGACCACGAGCGCCTGCTCGGTCTGCTGCACCGTGAAGACCGAGCTGTAGGCCACGATCAGGATGAGCAAGAGGACGATCAGCGAGACGATGCCTGTAACCGGAGACCTCATCGGGTGCCTCCGCTCTGCTGGCCGGAGGTGGCCGGCGGCCGCTTCGGCGTCAGCTCGTTGAGCGGGAGGAACGGCACGACACCGCCTTGGCCCGTCGCGGCGCCGTCATAGACGAGCTTTTCCGAGCCGCCGAGCACGCGCTCCATCGTCTCCAGATAGATCCGTTCACGCGTCACGTCCGGCGCCTTCTTGTATTCCTCGTACACTTTCAAAAAGCGCGCGCTCTGACCCTTGGCGTCGGCGACCGTCTGCTGACTGTAGCCTTCCGCGGCCTGGAGGATCTGCGCGGCGCGGCCGCGCGCTTCCGGCACGACACGGTTGGCATAGGTCTGGGCCTCGTTCTGCAACCGCTCGAGGTCGGCGCGCGCCGCCTGCACGTCGCGGAAGGCGTCGATGACCTGCGCCGGCGGGTCGACCTTCTGCATCTGCACCTGGGTGATCAGAATGCCGGAACCGTAGCCGTCGAGCGTCCTCTGCATCAATTCCTGCACGCCCTGCTCGGTGGTGTTGCGGGCGCCGGTCAGGATCGGCTGGATCTGCGAGCGGCCGATCACCTCGCGCATCGCGCTTTCGGCGACCGCCTTCACGGTACCCTCGGGATTTTGGATGTTGAACAGGAAGTCGCCGACGCCGTCGGGCTTGATACGCCAGAGCACGGTGAAGTCGACGTCGACGATATTCTCGTCGCCGGTCAGCATCAGGCTCTCTTCCGGCACGTCGCGGATGGTGCGGCCGCGCCGTGACGGATCGTCGATCAGCGTCATGCCGATGGAAATGGTCGAGACACGCAGCGCCTTGGGCAGCAGCACCGTCTCGATCGGATAGGGCAGATGGTAGTTCAGGCCCGGCTGCACGGTGCGCACATGCTTGCCGAAGCGCAGGACGACGCCGAGCTCTTCCGACTGCACACGGAAGAAGCCGGAGGCGAGCCAGATCGCGACGATGAACAGCACGATGACGGTGATGCCGATGCCGCTGAAATATCCGCCGGGCAGGAGCTGCTGGAGCCGGTCCTGGCCGCGTCGCAGAAGGTCTTCCAGATCCGGCGGCCTCGGCCCGACCGGTTGCGGGCCTGTGCCCCATGGCCCTTTCGAGCCCGAGCCCCACGGGCCACCGCCCTGATTCTTCCACGGCATTCGACAGTCTCCTCGGCAGGGTCTGGAATTGCCCCCGCCCGCTTTGTCCGGTCCGGCTTTATAGGGGACGCCTTGCCCCCTTACAACGCACGCCTGACCGCCTCCGAGCTATGCCGCGCTGGGGAAATGTCAATGTAAACATTGGTCAAAGCGGTTAATGTTGCTGCCGCCGACGATATGTCACATAGGAGAAGTCGGCGCTGTCGTCGCCTGCCGCCGGATGACGGACGCGCGCGACCTCCTTCCAATCTACGTTGCTGATCTCAAAAACAGTGTCGCCCTCGGGCCGCGCGTGCACCTCGGTGACTTCGAGCCGGTCGGCGCGATCGAGCCATTGCCGGTAGATCTCGGCGCCGCCGATCACGGCGATCTCGGCGACCGAGCGCCGCAGGGCATCGCCGCGCGCGATCGCATAGGCATCAGCCGAGGACGTGGTCACGACGGCGCCAGCCGCACGGAAGCTCGCATCGCGGGTGATGACGATGTTGGTGCGGCCCGGCAGCGGCCGGGGCAGCGACTCGAAGGTCTTGCGGCCCATCACCACGGGCTTGCCGATGGTGAGCGCCTTGAAGCGCTGCATGTCGGATTTCAGCCGCCATGGAATCGCGTTGCCCGCGCCGATGACGCCGTTCTCCGCGATGGCGACGATGAAGACGATCTCCATCAGCGCGCCCTCCCCGCAAGCCGCGTCAATGCATCACCGGTGACGCGGCACAGCGTCCAGTCATCCATCATGACGGCGCCAAGGGACTTGTAGAAAGCGATCGACGGCGCGTTCCAGTCCAGCACTGCCCATTGCAGCCGTGACCAGCCGTTGTCGACGCATTCCTTCGCAAGATAGTTGAGCAGTGCCTTGCCGATGCCCTTGCCGCGATGCGAGGGCCGCACATAGAGATCCTCGAGATAGATGCCGTGGCGGCCGCTGAAGGTGGAGAAATTTGTAAACCACGCAGCGAAGCCGACCGCCTCGCCGTTCCATTCGGTGAGCGCGCAATAGAGCCGAGGATTCGCGCCGAACAGCGCCTCCGCAATCATCGCTTCCGTCGCTTCGACCTCGTGCGTGAGCTTCTCGTACTCGGCGAGTTCGCGGATGAAGGAGAGAACGAGCCCGGCCTCGCCCGGGCGCGCGCGGCGGATGTTGAGCGACATTTATACCGCGACTTCCGCCTTGATATGCGGATGCGGGTCGTAGCCGACGAGCTCGAAATCCTCAAAGCGGAAGGAGAAGATATCCTTCACGTCCGGATTGATCCGCATCACCGGCAGTGGACGTGGCGTCCGCGTCAGTTGCAGCCGCGCCTGCTCCAGATGATTGGAGTAGAGATGCGTGTCGCCGAGCGAGTGCACGAAGTCGCCGGGCTTCAAGCCCGTGACCTGCGCGACCATCATCGTGAGCAGCGCGTAGGAGGCGATGTTGAAGGGGACGCCGAGGAAGACGTCAGCCGAGCGCTGATAGAGCTGGCACGACAGTTTGCCGTTCGCGACATAGAACTGGAACAGCAGGTGGCAGGGCGGCAGCGCCATCTTCTCGACGTCAGCCGGATTCCAGGCGGTGACGATCAGCCGGCGCGAATCCGGGTTTTTCTTGATCATCTCGACGACATTGGCGATCTGGTCGATGCTGCGCCCGTCGGCCGTAGGCCAGGAGCGCCATTGATGGCCGTAGACCGGCCCGAGATCGCCATTGGCGTCAGCCCATTCGTCCCAGATGGTGACGCCGTTGTCGCGCAGATATTTGATGTTGGTGTCGCCTTTGAGGAACCACAACAACTCGTGAACGATCGCCTTCAGCGGCAACCGCTTGGTGGTCAGCATCGGAAAGCCGGCCGCAAGGTTGAAGCGCATCTGATGGCCGAACACCGACAGCGTGCCGGTGCCGGTCCGGTCGCGCTTCTCGACGCCGTCTGAGAGAATCCGCTCGAGCAGGTCCTGATACTGGTGCATGTGCGTGCGCTATGGGCCTTTTGGGAGGTCGGCGAACTTAGCGGCCGACCCCGTCCTGCAACAGCAGCGATTCGCTGCCTCGCACAGATTATACCCGGAAAAGTGAGCGTTCCGCCGGCAAACGACAAGGGGCGGAACTTGAGTCCCGCCCCTACCCTACCCTCTTGATAGTACTGGCCAAGTTGGCAAACGTCGGCCTCAGTTCTCCGATTCAGTGAACACCTCGTCGCGCTTGGCGCGCAACACCGGCAGAACCGTGAGTACCAGGAGGGCGGCGGCGACCGCGAGCAGCACGGCGGAGAGCGGACGCGTCACGAACACGCTCCAGTCGCCGCGCGAGATCAGCAGCGCGCGGCGCAGGTTCTCCTCCATCAGCGGTCCGAGCACCATGCCGAGCAGCAGCGGTGCCGGCTCGAAATCGTGCTTGATCAGCCAGTAGCCGACGAGGCCGAACACACCTGCGAGAATGACGTCGACCGGCGCGTTGTTCACCGAGTAGATGCCGATCGCGCAGAAGATCACGATCGAGGGGAACATCAGCCGGTAGGGCACGCGCAGCAGGCGCACCCAGATGCCGACCAGCGGCAGGTTGATGATGATCAGCATGAGGTTGCCGATCCACATCGAGGCGATCATGCCCCAGACGAGGTCCGGCTGTTTCTGCATCACCTGCGGGCCCGGCACGATACCGTGAATTGTCATCGCGCCGACCATCAACGCCATCACCGCGTTCGGCGGGATGCCGAGCGTCAGCAGCGGGATGAAGGAGGTCTGCGCCGCAGCGTTGTTGGCGCTCTCCGGCGAAGCCACGCCTTCGATCGCGCCGCGGCCGAACCGCGACGGATTCCTCGCAATCTTCTTCTCCAGCGTATAGGCGGCGAAGGACGCGATGACCGCGCCGCCGCCGGGGAGGATGCCGAGGATCGATCCGAGGATGGTGCCGCGTCCGATCGCGGGCGCCGAGTCGATCAGGTCTTTCCTGGTCGGCATCAACCCCGTGATCTTCTGCTGCACGAGATCGCGGTTCATCTCCGCGCCGGCGTCGAGGTTGCGGATGATCTCGGCAAAGCCGAACACGCCCATCGCCACCGTCGCAAAGCCGAGGCCGTCGGCGAGTTCGGGGATGTTGAAGGCCATGCGCGAGGCACCGGTCTCGATGTCGGAGCCGACCATCGACAGCAAAAGGCCGAACACGATCATGGCAATCGCCTTGAGCACCGAACCTTTCGCCAGCACCACTGCGAAGATCAGGCCGAGCACCATCAGCGAGAAGTATTCGGCCGGACCGAACGCCAGCGCGAGTTTTGTGAGCGGCGCGCCGAGAACGGCGATCAGGACGGTCGCCACGCAGCCGGCGAAGAACGAGCCGATCGCCGCAATCGCCAGCGCCGGACCGGCACGGCCCTGCTTGGCCATCTGATGGCCGTCGATGGCCGTGACGACGGAGGTCGCTTCACCGGGGATATTGACCAGGATCGAGGTGGTCGAGCCGCCATATTGGGCGCCGTAATAGATGCCGGCGAGCATGATCAGCGCGCCGACCGGCGGCAGCCCGAACGTGATCGGCAGCAGCATCGCAACCGTTGCAACCGTGCCGATGCCCGGCAGCACGCCGACCAGCGTGCCGACGAGGGCCCCGATCAGGCACATCAGGATATTGATCGAGATCGGAAGCGACAGGCCGAAGAGCCACCAGGGTGACCACCAGCTGACTTGGAACACGACGCCGAAGCCGAGGCCCAGATTGTGAAAGAGATCGACCATCACGCCCTCACTGGACCAGGAATCGCGGGAACATCGGCATCGGCAATCCCAGCACGTAAGGGAATAGCAGCGCGCAGCCGAGCGTCAGGCAGGCGCCGACGATGGCGGCTTCGATCCAGCGTGTCTCGTGCGAGCCGGTCGCCGCGATCAGGAAGCTCACGAAGGCTGTGACCACGAGGCCGAGCGGCCGGATCGCCAGGGCGAAGAAGACAATCGCCGCCATCACGAACAGCGGCCCGCGCCAGGAATAATGCGACAGCCCCGCTCCTTCGCTCAGCAGTCCCGTCAGCGCGATGGCCGCGGACAGCGCGACCAGCAGCCCGCCAAACATGCGCGGCGCGGTGCCCGCACCGAACTTGAAGCCCTGCATGCCGTGCAGATCGCTCGAGGCCCACAGCGCGAACAGGGCCACCGCCATCAACACGATGCCGCCGATATAGTCCTGCGGCGCGCGGATGATCATGAAGAGCGTGAGGATCGCGACCACGATCAGAGGATAGGAGTAGATCAGCGCCAGCAGGACGTCGGAAGACAGTGTCTTCTTGGCATCGGCAGCAAAAGATCCCAGCATCGCGCCGGGAGCTCCGCCAAACAACGCTGTCGCATGGCTGATCAGGACGGTTGCCGGGCCAGGCCCGCTACCCCATCCGAAGATCGTGCCGATCGACCAGATGAATTCGAATATCTGCGGCGCGAACGCCAGCAGGACGATGCCGATCGCGACCGATGTGTTTCGCGTCGTTGTCGCCGAGTGGCCCATCGTGTCGGCCATGCATGTCTCCTCCGCGACCCCTAAGTCACGAGCCTTGTTGTTCTATTGGATGGAATTGGACCCCCACCACCAGCATCATTGCCTAGCGACTTTCATTACACAACGCCAGCAAAACCCAAGATGCCCCCGGCGAGCAACAGCCAGAGCGGATTGACGCGCGACACCGAGGCAAGCACCGCAACGGCCGCCATCAGCAGCGCGGCAATCAGCGTGTGCGAGGTGGATCGAGCTAGGATCAGGGCGCTTGCCGCCATCAGGCCGATAGACAGCGGAACCAGTGCAGCCTGGATCATGGCGGGCCAGCGTGATTGGCTGGGATGGTTGAGGAGGCGGCTCACATAGTAGGCAAGCAGGGCCGTCGGCAGGCACATCGCGAGCGTTGCCGCGAGCGCGCCGGGAATCCCGGCAACCGCATAGCCGATCAGCGTGACGATCAGGACGTTCGGGCCGGGCGAGAGCTGCGAGATCGCAAAGGCGTCGGCGAACTGCTTGTCGGTCATCCAGTGATGCACGTCGACGGCGATGCGGTGCATCTCCGGCACCGCGGCAGCCGCGCCGCCGACCGCGAACAGCGACATCAGGCCGAAGGTCGAGATCAGCGCCCAGATCGGGTTGTCGCTGTTCATGCTGCTACCTTCCGTCGCAGGGCAACCGTGATCGCGATGCTGGTGGGGATCGCGACCAGCAGCACAGCCTGGAGCGGCAGCCGAGCTACGCCGATCGCGACGAACACGGCGGCCATCAGGACGAGGGCGATGGCGTCGGCCCGCTTCAAGAGCGGCGTCATCATGCGAAAGACCACCGCAATCAGCAGCCCGACCGCCGCGCAGGACACCCCGGCAAGGGTGCGGCGCAAAACCTCCAGCTCGCCGAAATGGGCATAGAGCACGGCCAGAGCCGCCATGATCAGCGTCGGCGGCACCAATAGCCCGGCGAAGGCAGCGATACCGCCGGCCAGCCCGCGCAGGCGAGAGCCGAACACCATCGACAGGTTGACGATGTTGGGACCGGGGAGGAAGTGGCAAAGCGCAAAGGTCTCGTTGAACTCGTCCGCCGTCATCCAGCGGTGGTCGTCTACGATCGCGCGCCGCGCGAACACCAGGACGCCGCCGAAACCGGCCAGCGACATCCTTGCGAAGGCCATGAACAGGGCGAAGAGGCCCGGCGGGACGGTCTTGGCGGGACTATCCGGCTCTTGAACGGCCGGTGCGGAATCCGAGGACATGGCGGCAGCTTAAGGGGGCGATTATCCCGGCGCCAAGGCCGGCCTTGCGGGCGGCCGGCACCTATCCAAAGGAACTCACATCAAACCTCTGTCTTTCCCGACCTTTGCCCCCTATATTGGGGATGCCGGCTTGCCGGCTATGGAAATAAACGGTCGTCGCAATAAACCATTCGGACCCGGGGGCGGTACCCGGCGCCTCCACCAAAGCCCACTAGAGCTACCCGAGAAGCGGGCTTTGGCGGGGGCGAAATAGGATCGACGAGGGCGTAAAGGGCGTACTTTTTCCCGGTATTGTTCCGCCGTTATCGGGCTACTGCAATAGTTGCCAACGACAACGTTGCTCAGGTTGCTCAGGCTGCGTAACGCAGTTTGAAAGACCACTTTAAAGTCCTAGCGGGTTAAGCTCCGCTAGGCGGGGTTCGGAGGCACCTGGCAACAGAAGCCTCCACTTCCATTTTTCTCCCGCCCATTTTTTCTCGCGGGCGGGGACTCCTGTTGGCCGGTCGGGCGCGGTACCATTGCGGCTTGGCGAGTCGGCGCGGCACCGGCTAGGGAAATACGACAGGACCGATAGTCAGGATCCATAATGGCGACCGATCATATCCGATACGACGTCCTGGCACGCGACGCATTGCGCGGCGTGCTGCGGAAGGTGCTGAGCGATGCCGCAGCGCACGGATTGCCGGGCGAGCATCACTTCTTCATCACCTTCGTGTCGAAGGCGGAGGGCGCAAAGCTGTCGCCGCGGCTGCTCGCGCAATACCCCGACGAAATGACGATCATCCTACAGCACCAGTTCTGGGATCTGACCGTGCTCGAGGACCGCTTCGAGGTTGGCCTGTCCTTTGGCGGCATCCCGGAGCGCCTGGTTGTGCCGTTCAGCGCGATCAAGAGCTTCCTCGACCCGTCGGTGAAATTCGGCCTCCAGTTCGACACCTCCGATGTCGCCGAAGTGCCGCCCGCGGCACTCCCTGCGGCCCCTGCTCCGTCGGCCGTGTCGGTCCCCGCGCCGGCTGCCGAGAAGGCGGAAGCCGAGGACGAGCCGACCGCGCCCAACCAAGGCGGCGCCGAGGTCGTGCGGCTGGATCGCTTCCGCAAGAAATGATTGAGGTCGCGGCGCGCGAGAGCGCAAGCGCGGCCAAACCATCTATATAGATGAGCATCGAGAAGCCGCGCGCATTCTGCGCGGCGGAATGGATGTGCTCATGGACAAGACGACCCGCCCCTCACGCCGCTCTTCCACCCGGATCGAGACCGACAGTTTTGGTCCCATCGAGGTCCCCGCCGACCGTTACTGGGGCGCGCAGACCGAACGCTCGCGGCAGAATTTCCGCATCGGGGAAGACCGCATGCCGATTTCGCTCGTGCATGCGCTCGGCATCGTCAAGCTGGCCGCAGCCCAGACCAATCGCGAGCTCGGCCTCATCGACCAGCGCCGTGCGAATGCCATCATCCGCGCTGCGCGCGAGGTGGTCGAGGGCAAGCTCGACGACCACTTTCCGCTGGTGGTCTGGCAGACCGGCTCGGGCACCCAGAGCAACATGAACCTCAACGAGGTGATCGCCAACCGCGCCAACGAGCTGCTCGGCGGTGAGCTCGGCACCAAGAAGCCGGTTCATCCCAACGACCACGTCAACATGAGCCAGTCGTCGAACGACTCTTTTCCCACCGCGATGCATATCGCGGCCGCCGGCCGGATCACGGCCGATCTCATTCCCGCGCTGTCCGAGCTGCTCGGCGCGCTGCGCAAGAAGGAGAAGGCATTCGCGGAGATCGTCAAGATCGGCCGCACTCATACCCAGGACGCGACGCCCCTGACGCTCGGCCAGGAATTTTCCGGCTATGCCGCACAGGTCGAAAGCGGCATCGCGCGATTGAAGGTCGCGGTGAAGGATCTCTATCCGCTCGCGCAAGGCGGTACCGCAGTCGGCACCGGTCTCAATTCAAAGCCGCGCTTTGCAAAGCTGTTCGCCAAGCATGTCGCCGGGATCACGAAACTGCCCTTCACCAGCGCCGCCAACAAGTTCGAGGCGCTGGCGTCGAACGATGCCTACGTGCTGGTGCACGGCGCAATCAATTCGGTGGCCACGGGGCTGTTCAAGATCGCCAACGACATCCGCCTGCTGGGATCGGGCCCGCGCTCGGGGCTGGGCGAACTGATCCTCCCTGAGAACGAGCCGGGATCCTCGATCATGCCCGGCAAGGTCAACCCGACCCAGTGCGAGGCGATGACCATGGTGTGCTGCCAGGTGTTCGGCAATCACACCGCGATCACGGTGGCCGGCAGCCAGGGCCATTTCGAGCTCAACGTCTTCAAGCCCGTGCTCGCCTACAACATGCTGCATTCGATCCGGCTGATGGCCGACGCCGCGCGCTCCTTCACCGAGCATTGCGTCACGGGCATCCGCGCCGACGAGAAGCGGATCCGCGAGCTGATGGAGCGCTCGCTGATGCTGGTCACGGCACTGGCGCCGAAGATCGGCTACGACAATGCGGCCAAGGTGGCGAAAACGGCGCATGCCAACGGTACCACGTTAAAGGAAGAGGCGCTCCGGCTCGGCTTGGTGTCGTCCGACGAGTTCGAGCGGCTGGTCCAGCCCGAGAAGATGACCCGTCCCGGTTGAATTGCCGAATTTCGCTAGACCTCCGTAAAGATACGGAGGAAAAAATGGCAAGAAATATAAGATCCGGGCAAGGGGATTTGATTACCGTCAATGTTCTGGCCTTGGCGCATGCTAGGCGGGTGTTTGCCCACGACCGGGCGAAATTGATTGTTTGATGGTATCAGAGGCCGATTGACGAGGACCAAATGGCGATCAAGTCTCATGGGACGCAACGCAGCGCATCATTTCTGAAGATTTCATCCTCCCTGCCGAGGACCGGCTGATGGAGACGCGGCATGGGGAACGTCATCAACCTGAACCGCTTCCGGAAGCGCGCCGAGCGGGAAGCCTCGGAGAAGCAGGCGGAGGCCAACCGGGCGAAGTTCGGCCGCACCAAGGCCGAGCGATCGGCGGAGGAGAAGCGCGAGGCCCAAGCGAAGGAGCGCCTGGATCAGCATCGGATCGAGCGCGAGGAACAGCCATGAAATCGCCCGTCGTCAAGCGATCGATCGTCGTCGCCGGCCACAAGACCAGCGTCAGCCTGGAAGAGGCCTTCTGGAACGGCATGAAGGAGATCTCCGGCCTGCGCAACATGACGCTGTCGGAACTGGTCGGCGAGATCGACAACAACCGCCAGCAGGGCAACCTGTCGTCCGCGATCCGCCTGTTCGTGCTGGATTACTTCAAGGCCCGCGCCATGGCCGTCCTGCCCGAGCAGAAGGTCCCGGCGCAATAGAGCGCGAAGGCGCTCGACAAAACCCGTCGCGAGACCCGCACTTTATAATCACTCTAAGGTGCGGGCGCGGCTGCGTGAGCGCGCTTGACCTGTCCCGCTGCCGTTGAAAATACAGGGCATGACCGACGACAAGATCACGCGCCCGCAAATATCCACGCACATGCCCTCGGGTTCACCCTCGAGTTTGCCCTTGGGGCTGGCCGAACGCGGCTATTCGGGCGTCATCCAGCATCTTTCCGCCAGCGATGCGGGCTCGGCCCTGTCGGACGTCGAGCTGGAAAGCCGCCTGATCGAGCTCGGCTTCGTCGAGGGTGCCAAGGTCGAGATCCTGCACGAGGGCATCGTCGGCCGTGACCCGATCGCCGTGCGCGTCGACAACGTCACCATCGCGGTGCGCCGTCGCGAAGCCATGGCCATCATCGTCGCGTAGATAGCGACCGGACCTTGATCCCATGGAAGCTCCCCTGCTGCATCTGGCCCTCGTAGGCACGCCGAACAGCGGCAAGACCTCGCTGTTCAATGCGCTGACCGGCAGCCGGCAGAAGGTCGCGAACTATCCCGGCGTCACCGTCGAGCGCAAGGAAGGCTTCTTCGTCACTCCCTTGGGACGCCAGGTCTCGGTGGTCGACCTGCCCGGCACCTATTCGCTGCGCGGCCGCAGCCCGGACGAGGAGATCACCCGCGACATCGTACTCGGCAAGGCGTCGGGCGAGACGCAGCCCGATCTCGTGCTGTGCGTGGCCGATTCCACCAATCTGCGCCTGACCATCCGCCTTCTGCTCGAGCTCAAGCGTACCGGACGGCCGATCGTGCTGGTGCTCAACATGTTCGACATCGCGACCCGCCGCGGCATCACGGTGGACGTGGCGCAGATGGCCAACGCGCTCGACGTGCCCGTGGTCACCTCGATCGCGGTGCGCAAGGGCGGCACCGCCGACCTGCTCAAGCTGACCGACGAGATCTCGGCGCAGATTCAGCCCGAGCCGCAAGAGAACACGTGGCGGCCGCTCAGCGTCGCCGAGCTACGCGCCACGCAGCGCGAGGCCGACCGCATCATCGCTTCCACAGTGAGCCTGCCGAGCCGGCCCGACACCTGGACCGCGCGGATCGACGCCGTGGTGCTGCATCCCGTCGGCGGCCTCATCGTGCTCGCCCTCATCCTGTTCGTGATGTTCCAGGCGGTGTTCGCCTGGGCGCAGCCGCTGATGGAGCTGCTGTCGTCCTCGTTCGACGCGCTCGGGCAGTTCGTGCACGACACCCTGCCCGCCGGCCTGTTGCAGAGCTTCCTGCAGAACGGCGTAATCTCCGGCGTCGGCAGCGTCATCGTGTTCCTGCCGCAGATCATCATCATCTTCCTGTTCATCCTGCTGCTTGAAGATTTCGGCTACATGGCGCGCGCGGCCTTCCTGATGGACCGCATCATGGGCGGCGCCGGCCTGCACGGCCGCGCCTTCATTCCGCTGCTGTCGAGCTTTGCCTGCGCGATTCCCGGCATCATGGCGACGCGCGTGATCGACAACAGGCGCGACCGCCTGACCACGATCCTGATCGCACCGCTGATGACCTGCTCGGCGCGCATTCCCGTCTACACGCTGATCATCTCCGCCTTCATTCCGGCCAAGCAGGTCTGGGGCTTCGTCAATCTCCAGGGCCTCGTGATGTTCGGGCTCTACGCCGCCGGCATCACCAGCGCGCTTCTCGTCTCGTTCCTGATCAAGTTCTTCATGCTGCGAGACTACGCGCCGGCGCCGTTCATGCTGGAGCTGCCCGACTACAAGATGCCGCGGCTCAAATCGATCGCGATCGGCATTTTCACGCGCGCAAAGATGTTTTTGCAGCGCGCCGGCACCACGATCTTCTCGATGATGGTCCTGATCTGGTTCCTGGCCTCGTTCCCGCAGCCGCCGGTGGGCGCCGCGGACCCCGCCATCAACTACAGCCTCGCCGCGATCCTCGGCAAGGCGATCGCGCCGCTGCTCGCGCCCGTCGGTTTCAACTGGCAGATCGCGGTGGCGCTGATCCCGGGCATGGCGGCGCGCGAGGTCGCGGTGGCAGCCCTCGGCACCGTCTATGCGATCGAGGGCGGCAAGGAAGCGGCCGAGCAGATCGGCCAGGTGCTGGCGACGAAATGGTCGCTGGCAACCGCCCTGTCGCTGCTCGCCTGGTACATCTTTGCCCCGCAATGCGCCTCCACGCTCGCGGTGATCCGGCGCGAGACCGGAAGCTGGAAATGGATGGCGACCACTTTCGCCTACATGCTGGCGCTGGCCTATGCCGCGAGCCTTGCGACCTACAACATCGCAGTGGCGCTGGGCGCCGGCTAACACTTCACGTTACGTTCGGCGGGCTCGCTTTCGCGGAGCCTCCGGCCCCCAAAACCAAAATCTCGAAAACAACCCCATGCAAAGTAGCCGGCGGCGGCCGACGCCGCCCCTGCATATTCGGAAAATCCGTTGACACGTCGGGCAAATCACCGGCACTGAGTCGCGCCCAGCTTGCAACATCAAGGCTCGTCAACCCCGACCGATCGCCGGTTCCGCATTGATTTCGATCAATGGCGGGACCCGGTCGCATGTCACGTCTTCTCATCGTCCTGCAAGGAGAGAGCAAATGACTGGACATGCCAGGTTTCTTGGACTGATCGTGAGTGCCGCGCTCTTAACGGCAGCCCCTCTGTCGTTCAGTTATTCGCCGACGGAGGCGCTGTCGGTGTCCGTCGATCGCGCCGAGGCGCGCGTTGGGCGGCCACTGACGCCCATGAGCGTTGCAGGCGTCAACCGCAGAGTACATCGTCGCGCCTATTACGGTGCGGCGGCGGCAGGAGCCGCAGCCTATGGTGCCTACGGCTATCGCCGGGCTTGTGGCTACTATCCGTATCCGCCCTGCTATTGAGGCTCGCGCGAGGCTCGTTGCTTGGCCGCGACGAGCCTCGTCGCTTCTTTCCTCATCCTCTCGGTCAGCGGGACGTTTGCGGTGCGGCTTCTGCCCGGGCACGCCATCCGCGGTCTTTCGAAAACGCCTCTCAACCATGGTCGCGCCGCACGAAGACGTTCGTCACATCGGACGCGAATTCACCTTTTCACGCATCCTGTGACAAAAGGCTTCCAACTGACGCTGGATGGCCTCGAAATTCGCGAGCAACTTGTCGGCTTGTTCGCGATCCGCTGACCCCGCAACAAAGCTATTTCGCAGAATTGTAAGGTAGGTTACGCGGTTTCGGCCATTGGCCGCCCTACGCTCGGCGAATTCAAGCTGCTCGAGATCATGGCTCAGCATGTCCTCGTTGGCGAGCAGCAGCTTCATGATCGTGTCGCGATTTTTCTCGCTGAGATCAGCGCTGTTCAGGAGGCTGAGATAGTGGTCGATGTTGGCCTGGGCGATATACCGGTCCGTCCTGTCCATCGCGCCCTCCTTGGGACGCCCGATGCTATTCGGGAATGTTTGCCGACGCCACCTCTCCGAAGGGCCCTCACAAGCCATTGAGCTAGATCAATGCCCGGCCGGTTCCCGCCGTCAGCGCCCAAGTTTGACTGGCGATGGTCCACAAAAAACCATCAGAGCCCGCGAGCCAAATTGAAGAAACCGATTGCTCAGGGCATTCTGCTGCCATGGCTTTGACCCTGGCACTTGTGACGACCATCTGCGCCGTTGCGCTGACAGAGCGCAGCGTTGAGCACCTGCTGTTTGCGATCGCAGCGCTCTTCCTGAACGCAGCTCTGCTGCTGGTTTTCGTTGCCGATCTCGAGAGAGCGATCCTGCTGTCCGGCGTGCTGGCAGTCGCAATCGCCGGTGTATCGATCGTCAAATTCAAGCACAGCGCACTCAAACTGATCGTTTCCGATCTGCCGCTTGCGTTTGCAGGCACAGTCCCATTCTTTGTGTTGCAATACCCACGCATGATGCTGGGTGTCCTGTTCGCCGGCATCCTGCTCGCTCTCGCTTCGATCGCGGTTCTGGTCTACGCCGCCGGATCTCCGATTTCTGTGGCCTTTCGAATTCCCTTGTTCTGCCTTGCACTCATCGGCTTTGCGAAGGCTTCCGCCATAAAGGGCGCCACGTCCCTGCGGCTTACGCTGACGCAAGGGCGGTGCTTTTATTCCACCTTCATGGCCTCGCTCATCGACCCCGCGTCCTGGCGGCAGTTCAATGGGCTGGCTCTGAGCGATATCGCAAACGAACCGCTGACGCTGAAGGAGGCGATTCCCGAGCGCTCCGGCGACCGTCCGGACATCATCGTCATCCAGCACGAGTCGATCTTCGACCCGCGCATCTTTGGACTGCCCATCGAGCCGGTCGTCGAAGCGTTCCTGTCTCCGGCAGAGGGGGAATTCGGGCGCCTCAACGTGGACATCTACGGTGGCGGCTCGTGGCAGTCGGAATTCAGCCTGCTGACCGGTCTTTCGAGCGCCAGCTTCGGTTCAAGCGCCTACTACCTCTTCAGGAAAGGCGCCGGCCGGTTCCACAGCAGCCTGCCGCGCTCGTTGGCCTCGCTCGGCTACAAGACGACACTCACATCGAGCTGTCGTCGCGACTTTCTCGACTACGACGAGTTTTACGGCTCGATCGGCATCGACGAACGCATCTTCATCGACGATTTTCCGCCACCCTTTGATATCAGGCGTTTCGACGCGACAAATTCGGACGCGACGTTTCTGGAAGCGGTGATCGATGCTCATGCCAAGAGGATTGTCGACGACCCATCACCTCGATTTCTCTACGTGCTGACCAACTTCAATCACGGTCCGCATAATCGGCGGCTTGTGCCGCCCGGACAGCTTGAGCGTGAGCGCGCCTTTGCCATGGCCAGCCTCGCCGATGCCGAATATGCCGAATACTACGCGCGGCTCGTCGAGACCGCCTCGACCTGGCAAAAGCTCAGAGAGAAGCTGGCAAACAGGTTTCCGGGGCGCCCTGTCCTCGTGATGCACTATGGAGACCACCAACCCGTATTGACGAGACGGATCGATCGCCACCTGGAAGGTCCGGGAGACGGCCGGCGTCCGTTTCGCACGTTCTACGCGATCGAGGCTTTGAATATCCCCCAGTTCGACCCCGGACGGGGCGCGGACCTCGATATCGCTTTTCTTGGAACCGTCGCGTTGCAACGTGCGGGCCTCCCGCTTGACCCAATATTCGCCACGCGTGCGAGCTTGCTTGACGATTGCGGAGAAACCTACTTTGCATCGGCCTCCGAACGGAAACGCCGATTCCACCGCACGCTTGTGGATCGGGGCTTGATAGACTTGAAGCCGCGCGTTCAGCACGCCCGCTAGCGTGGCGCTTTCTTCCATGCTTTGCTCGGCGCCCCCATGCAGGAGGCTCATATGGATGACCGGACCGTGCGGCTTGCGCTGGAGCGTCACTGGAATGCGTCGGATGCCGGCGATTTCGACGTCGAGCATGACATCTACCGCGAGGATGCCGTGCTGGATTATCCGCAGTCCGGCGAGCGGATCCGTGGCCGGCATAACATCAGGGAGAGCCGGTTCGTGCAGCCGAACAGGAAGCGCTTTGCGGTCCGGCGAATTGTTGGCGGCGGCGATCTCTGGGTGACTGAATTCACGCTCAGCTATGATGACATCCCCTCTTATGCCGTGAGCATCATGGAATTCCGCGAGGGACTGGTGGCGCACGAAACGCAATATTTCGCAGACGAATTCGAGCCCGCGCCCTCGCGTGCGCATCTCGTCGCGCGCGCTTGAATGGACAGTCTTTTGGACCAGCACGCGTAGCCCGGATGGAGCGAAGCGAAATCCGGGATCCCGCACCAGCGACCACAGCCGCCCCGGATTGCGCTTCGCTCCATCCGGGCTACGGCATCATCGGATCTGGCGCGTCGCCGGGATGCCGTTCGCGCCTGAACCGGTCCCGCGCTATCGACGACTAATCCCACTACAGCGTTCGAAGTGGCGGTCCATGCGGGGGGCATGCCAGGTTATCCATCCTTCCGCAGGGATTAAATCAATGCAGCCACGCAAGGAGCCACGCCAATGGACGCCGCCGGCGCCTCCGCCCCCACGCGTCCCGGCGGCCGGCCCTTCGAAAGCATCGGCACAGCCATCCGGCTCCGAATGGGCTGCCCCCGAATATTTCGTGTCGTTCATCTTTCATGTGCTGTTCTTCGGCCTCATCGCAGGCTTGTTGCGGACGCGATTTCCGCTCGATCTCGGCCTGTTCATCTTCTTCACCAGTGAGAGGATGACCGAGTGGGCGTTGCGCAAGGTCGGGATACGGCTCGTTCCCGACTCGCTCGGCGAGACGTTCGTGCATTCCTTTGTGTGGGGGACCGGCGCATCCATCCTGCTCACGCATTGGAGGGCAGCCGCGCCCACCTGGCTGGTGCCGCCCGGTCTCGTCGATCCGCCCTGGTCCATGCTTGTTGCCATGGCCGTCGGATGCGCCCTGCTCACGGCCGCCTCGACGTCGATCGTCAGGCGCGTGCTGCCGTGGCTCGGGATCAAGCTCGCGCGTGACAGCCTGGCATGGACGATCACCTATGGCCTGGTCGGATTTACCATCCTGGGTCTCGTGCTTCTCGTCCTCGCCGCCCTTTGAGGAATTCGCAGCGCCTCGCCTCGGCGAGGCTACGCGGGCGACCCCGTCGTTGCGGCGTTCTTGTCGGTCAGAATGCTGACGCTGATCAGGAGAACCCAAATTGGGAATACCACGATGCTCCAATCGAAATAGTAGCTGCCAATCAAAAGGATCGCTGCGATCAGGTATCCGCCAAGCGCCAGCCAGCGCGGCGTAAGGCCGGTGTAGACGCCGATCGTCGACGTCGTGATCATGAAGACGGATGCTGTTTTCACCACGTAGATGTTGATCATTCCGTAGGCCAGTGCGCGTCCGAAATGGAACGTCGCCGAATTGACCAGGACTTCCGGGGCGGCGTGAAACGCGAGTATGATCGCTCCCACGACGGCCGCTGCCGCAAACAGCATCGCCAGGAGCAGAAGACCGCTGCCGAAAAATACGGTTGCGAAGAACTGGTCCTCGCGCTGCCCAAGCCTGTCGCGGAGTGCACCGACGAACCAGAGAAAGGCTATTCCCGCAAAAGGCACCAGATTCAACGCGATCACGACGTTGGTCGTTCCGGTGTGCAGCCAGGCGCCCGTTTCCATGGGATCCCGCGGCACCGAATGCCGCATCAGCAGGAAGACTGCAAAGAGCAGGATCGAGAACACGACACCCGCGATGGCGGCGGCTCGCGGGGTTCGCAAATGGGCGTGCATCACGCTCGGCCGGTCAGCAGAATCGCGCATGGCAGTGCTCCCCTCTCAAGAAAATGGCCCGCGGGGACCATCACCGCCCAAAAGCGCGATACCTGTGAGGCACAGAAACGAGGCCGGGAATCGCCACGATCGATCTGCCCGCGGACGAAGCAGGTCATTGCATGTGGTTCTCAGCCCAAACTATTGATCAAGATCAACGCCGCCCTCGGTAGCCGGAGCAAGGGACGATGACAGAGGTGTGCCTGATCAGGGGAGGAATGATGGGTTTCGCTTCGCTCTACCCATCCTACAGTCTTAGCGGACGCTCTTTTGCTGCGCTCGGTGAGCGCGACTTGCCAATGAGTCTACGCGGCGGTCAGCAGACTTACCCCTAGCGGAAATAATCCAGCACCAGATCGAGGTCGGAGCGGCCGGCGGCGGCGCCGTTGAGGTCGGCGTCGATCACCCGGCGGCAGGCTTCCACGGCGGCGTGGTCGCCGAGATCGTTGGCGGCCTCGAGCACGAGCCAGGCCGCATCGACCGAGGCCTTGTCCGGTTTCGCTCCGCCGGCATCGGCACTCAGCGGCTTGTTGAGGGTCTTGTTGAGATTCTTGCGGGCTGCGGTGCCGAATTGAGGCAACATGGCAAATACTCCCCTGCCAATTCCCTGTTCAGTGCATCTGGAGTTCGGCGCTGCGGCCTGCCGCCGGATCGGCAGCGGTGCTGTTCTTGCGCGACTGGTAGAACTTCAGGATGCTGCGTGACGTCTCGATCTTGAGCCGGCCGAAGTCGCGCTCATTGTCCTTGAGGTCGCGCGCGGTGATCAGATGATCCTTGGCGCCGAGGAACAGCAGCGACATGGTCGTATCCCACGAGAAATTCAGCGCCTTGCACAGCACCAGCAGCATCTCGCGATTGCGGTCCATCAGCGCGCGCTCGATCACGTCGACCGGCAGCGCCGAGAGCAGCGACAGGCCGATCTGCACCTCATCGAAACGGTGCTGGCGCGCATAGTTCGAGATCGAATCCTGGTTGAGGTTGCCCTGGCGGTGCTGCGTCGTCACCACGCGCTTGGCGACGAAATAGGTCCGCGAGGACGGTCCGAATTTCGATTGCAGGTCGCCGGTGACGCCAGTCACCGAGCTCTGGATCTGCGACATCATCTCCGGCCGCTCGCTCTCGAGCCGGCGGCGGACGTCCTCCGACGCTTTCGCAATGAGCTGCTGGAAGATGTGCCGGGGCACGTCCTTGCGGAGGCCAAGCTGCTCGGCGAGGATCGAATCGCCGTCGGCGCGCCTCACCATGTGCAACAGGCTGGAGCCCGAGAAGCGCGCGCCCTCGTTCCTGGCGACCGAGGTCACGACCTCCTGGTTGCCGCGCTTGACCAGCACGTCGGTCACGGCTTCGCCGATCGACTTGCGCTGGGAGATTGCCAGCAGATGATCCTGCCCCTTGCGCAGGGCGTTCTCGATCAGCGTCTTCTCGTCGAGCCGGTCGGACTCGCGCAGAACGGGGCCGGCGACCGCAATCTCGTCGTCGAAGGCGAGCTGATGCAACACGTTGAGCGGGGCGTGGTCGCAGGCGACCATCAGATCGGAGAGCTGCGCCCGCGCCGCCACCTCGATCTCGTCAGCGAGCTTGCCGATCACCTCGCCGAACATGCTGATCTCGTCGGCGCTGTAGCGGCCGGTGATCAATAGGTCGGTCGCATGCCACAACGCACGTGCACGGCTTTCGTCGGTGCCGCGCGCGATCGCGTCATCCAGATCCTGCAGAAGCGATTTCGCTTCGTTCATGGCGAATGTCCCCAGTTCTTGGCAGGCCGCCCTGTCCGCTTGGCAGGACGCCGAACTCCTCTGGGAACCACGCTAGCCGTAAAACGCGAGAATTCGGTAAAATCGGCAAATCAGTTTTTCCGAGCAAAATTCCCTAAAATTTGCGCTGATAGCTTTACGCCAGCGTAAGAGCGCAAGGCAGGCGGATTAAGGTCAAACGCAACAAACGCGCTGCGCATTGCTGTGCCCTCTCCCCTTGTGGGAGAGGGCAACTCCGCAGGCAGATGCGTGCTCATTCAGGTGAGGGGTCTCTCTCCGCGCACACATCTCTCGCGGTGAATTCGCGGAGAGAACCCCTCATCCGGCGCTTCGCGCCACCTTCTCCCACAAGGGGAGAAGGTACACTCCATAGCGCTCCATACAGCTCCATGCAACTCCACTAAATGATTGTAGTTGCTGAATTTATCTCCACTGCGCTACAGTGGGGTCCATACTCCTCCACTCCCATTCTGGGGACATTTTGAGGGACACGATGGCCCGCCGTACCCGCTCTGCTTTTCTGGAAAACCGTACTGCACGTTTGAAGCTCGCGGCACGGAAGAAACCCTACACGGCGCTGATCGCGCCCGGCATCTTTCTCGCCTATCGCCGCAATGCAGGCCCTGGCACGTGGAGCGTGAAAGCCCATGGTTGGTTGAAGCGCTTTGCTCTCGCCGACGACCACGAGGACGCGAACGGTGAGAGCGTCATGACGTATTGGCAGGCGCTGGAGCGCGCCAAGACGCTGGCGCGTGCCGGCGAAGGCAACAGTGACCAGCCGATCAGTGTCGCTGCGGCAGTTGACGCCTACGAAGCCGATCTCGAAACGCGTGGCGGCAACAAATACAACGCCACGCAACTACGCTTGCACTTGACCGATGCCTTGAAGAGCAAGGCGGTCGCGCTGCTCACCGAACGAGAACTGAGAGATTGGCGCGCCGGTCTGGTCAAGGGCGGGTTGAAGCCATCATCTGCGGATCGCATCGGGCGTGCGCTCAAAGCGGCGCTCGCTCTCGCCGCTCGCACTGACAAGCGCATCACCAACACGGCCGCGTGGCAGAACGGATTGAAGAAACTGCCCGACAGCGAGGTCGCGCGCAACGTCATCCTGCCCGATCACACCGTCAGGGAGCTTGTCAGCGGATCGTATGATGAGGACGGTGGCTTCGGGCTTCTGATCGACGTTTTGGCCGAGACAGGCGCTCGCGAAAGCCAGGTCTTCCGGCTAACTCCCGCTGATCTGCAAGATCATCTGACCGCTCCGCGCTTGATGATGCCAACCAGCCGAAAGGGCAAGAACCGCAAGATCGAGTATCGGCCGTTGCCGATCTCGACGCGGCTGGCGAAGGCGCTGCGGCAACAGGCGAACGGCCGGGCCGCGCACTCGCCGCTGTTCGGCAAGATGTGGAACTTGGCCAAGACCTTCCGTTCGGTCGTCGAACGTATCGGGCTTGGGCCCGAGGTGACGCCGTACGCGCTGCGGCATTCGTCAATCGTCCGGCAATTGCTGAACTTGGTGCCAACTCGCGTTGTCGCCGCGCATCACGATACGTCGATTGCGATGATCGAGCGAAACTACAGTCGTTACATTCTTGGCGATTCAACCGAGGCGCTTACGCGTGCGGCGTTGCTCGATCTCGGTGCGCCGGGGAACTTGGCAGACGTTGTTCCGCTGGCACGGCTCGCGTCATAACCCTTTGCACTGTCCACGTTGGACACTTTGACCGAATTGATCTCTCATTGCATCCTGGTGCACGAGGTCTCGCTCGCGCAGGGTAACGTCATCCAATGACCTCATCCCCAAGAAGAAGCCCCCTCGTCCTGATCCGCTATGGGTCCCTCACAAGGAAGCTCGGTGGTTCGTTGGAGCCGCCTAGCGCTTTTAAGCGGCAAGGCAAAGATCCTTGAAAGTGTGCTGAAGAAATTGAAGCAGCGGGGTCGACCCGTAAATTCGCACACAAGCCTAAAAATCTAAAACTCGCCGAAAGAGCCGCGCGTCTCAGAAAGCACGGCAAGACCTGGGAGGATGTTGCCCAGGAGCTGTATGGGCACAGAAGCGAACCGCCGTCCGCACGGCACATTCAAATCCTCGTTAAGCGCTTGGCAATCTTCAATAAACTTTGCCGGCGGCTGCGTGTGAGAAGCCAGACGCCGATGGCTAAAAAAGAAAGACTAGCGCGAGGCGACATCCGCGACGGCCCGGGTGCCCTGCACACCGGACTATGTGACCGGGTTGGAAGCAAGGTGTACGGGAGGTAAGCTGACCATCGGCGCGGATAGGAGGCATCCGACAAGCCGGCTCGCACCGCCGGTTTCCGCGCGCCTCACAGGTGCTCGCTCGCGAGGTGCACGCGATGAGCAAAAAAGGCAAGCGAAATAAGCCTCCCTATACCGGAGAACTCGCTACTCCGATCTACGAGCCGATCCCCGTTGGTCCGGGAGGGCTAGGCGGGGAGAGGGCCGAAGCGGAGCATCGAGCGTTCGAACGATTAATTCTCAAATTTGATGAATTGTTTCACTGGTACTCGATCGATCCGGAAGAACCTAGTGCGGGGATTGAACTGGCCGCAATACTTGCATTGGCGCATATCCCGGGAATGCAAGTCCTTTACGAACCCCCGAAGCAGCGCGGACGAAAGCGGACCTGGAAGAACGGCTTAGATCGTGAACTCCTACGCGACGTCGATACGCTGCGGCAAACCAAGGAAATGAACTACGAGCAGGCCATCGAGGAGCTTCAAAAGGATGAGATGAAGCCCTGGCGGAACTACTCGCGGCCTAACCTCATCACGCGTCATCGAGAAGCACGCAAGGCGGAACAACATCGCCGTCGCCTCACCGAACAACTCAAGGCATCACCAATTTCGCAAGCCATGGGGGCGGTGTTGGGGGTCGGTCTGACCGACGAAAATTCAAGCGATCAAAATTAGTCGGCGACGAAAATTGTCCGCGCGATTTTTGTGTCGGCGCCGCACGCATACTCTCCGGTTGTCCATGTGACCGATCGTGGACGGCAACGGAGAATACAAATGCTAAATGCAGCCATAGAGTTACAACGTGAAGGGCTTTCGGTTCGCGAGGCCTGCATGGTTGCCGGCATCGGCCGCACCCGACTCTACGACGCCATCGCGAGAGGCATTCTTAAAGCCCGCAAACATGGCAAGCGGACTTTGATACTCCGCAGTGATCTGCTCGAATTTCTGAAGGCGCTTCCAACCGGGAGCGAATGAATGACCGACGCCGCAGAGCAGCGCCGGTCGGAATTGGATTACGTCGAGACAGCCGAAATCTAGTCCTGATCAACGCAGTTGCCAAGCGGCGCCGGCCCCTCAACCCCAGAGGAGTCGAGCATGCCGAAATTCCGCACCCAGTTCGCTGCTGTCGGGCCGCCTCCACTGCCAACGCCACGCCTGGCGCTCAGTATTCCGGAGTTTTGCAAGGCCCACGGCATCAGCGAGGGATTTTTCTACAAGCTGAAAAAGCAAGGTGAAGGCCCACGCGAGATGAAAGTTGGAGCCCGCACGCTGATCTCGTTTGAGTCTGCGGCGGAATGGCGTCGCGCGCGGGAAGCCAAGCACACCGAGATCATCGTGAGTCCGCGCGAGCAGTCCGATGAGGCACATGGCCGAACAAAGAAGGACCGCCGCGGGGGGACATCCGCGACGGCGCCATGCAAGGCGGATGAAGCCAAGCGAGTACCTGGAGAAGTTCCGAAAACCAAGGGAGGCGCCCTGGCTGTCATCACTGGCAGGCCGCGGAAGGCGGTGAATACGCCGTCGGGTTCGAAGGGTTAATCGAAATGACAGCCACCCCTTCATTTTGCTGGCCGCTGCCACTGCACAGCTATGACCTGGTGGTGATCGATCCGCCTTGGCACTTCGAAACGTGGAGTCAGGCCGGCCAGACCAGTAAATCGGCGTCGAAACAGTATCGCACCATGCCGCTTGCCGCGATCATGGCTTTGCCGGTGCGCGAATTGTTGAAGCCTGACGCCATCGTGTATCTCTGGGCGACCGGGGCCATGCTGCTGCATGCGCTAGCAACTCTGCGGGCGTGGGGAATCGTCTACAAGACCAGCTTTGTGTGGCGCAAAATCACTCGCAACGGCAAAGTTCGCTGGGGCACAGGGCGTTGGGCACAGAGCGGTCACGAGCTTCTCCTGCTGGGCGTGGTCGGCAGGCCGCGCTGTTTTCTCCTGCCGTCGATCTTCGATGGGCTCGCGCGCGAGCACAGCCGCAAACCAGATGAGTTTTATCGGATGGTCACCGAACGCACGCCCGGTCTGCGGCGAGCGGATCTATTCGCGCGCGAGCGACGCGAAGGCTGGGACGTGTGGGGAGATGAGGTAGGGCGATTTCCTACCGGCGATCCTCAATCGACTGTTGCTTTTTCAGAGCGCCCCAGCGGCCATGGCGGGCTCTATCTACCCGTATCGCGCGGCTATACCGGCAAGACCGAAATTCATCGCATCTCGCGGAAGCGAGGTGTGTCATGACCTTTCCCCGCCAGGGCGGCGCAATGAGCGCGCTTCGGCTTACCGGAGCTCAGCGCCTGGCGGGGCGCGTTGACCGCGTAACGCGGGTCGACGGTTGTTCTTTGAGCACTGGCCTGACCGACAGCGCCGTAAGCGGCCGCCGATTCCGCCCGGCTCATCGTACCGAACGCGCGACGGAATCCGATGATCACGCTCGGCGCACCATCGCAGGCCCTGCGGACCTTTGGTCCGCCGCGGCATGGGATGCCGATGATCGGCGAGGCGTACCGGGCGAATTGCGTCGGGGTCGCCAAGGGAGAGGACTGAGATACGAAAACGGCGACCCGTGAGGTCGCCGCTCGCTGGAACGTCTTGCGGCGAGGGATGTCGATCCGAACGCCAGAAGTGTCACACACGGCTCTTCCAATACCCTGACATCCCGTCGCTGGCAACATTCGCAAGCAGCCGATGATCCCGGCTGCCTGCGAGCAACAGGCAAACAGGAAACAGGAAAGGAGAACACAAACGCGGCCGCGAGCCGCACAGGGGAGTCATATGGACAGCACGGTCACGCTTTCACCTGTGAGCCGCCGTCGGCTTCAGCACCGACGTCGGGCCGAAACATTCGACCTGCTGTTCCGCAACCAGATGATCACGGTCACCGCCGGCTTTTACGCCGACGACACGCTCGGCGAAGTGTTCATCAGCATCGGCAAGTCTGGGACAGACATTGCGAGTGTCGCGCGTGACGCGGGCGTGCTGCTCAGCCTTGCGCTCCAGCACGGCGTTGACGTCGTAACCATCGCTCACGCAATCACGCGCGACAGCTCGGGGGCAGCGGCGTCGATCCTCGGTGCGATTGTCGACGCCATTGCAGACGGCGATGGTCGAGGTGGCGATCATGACCGTGCATGAGCCGACCACCGAGGTCATCGAGTTGGAGGCCGTCGAGGTCATCGAGATCACTGAGCTGTCGCCATACGACGACGCCTTCATCGGCAAACGCATCGAGCGCGACGGGAGCATCACGCCGTATCCGAAGGTCAAGTACTGGCGGCAGTACGTGAAGCGTATCCCTGCCACGACCGTCGCACTGTTTGACTATCTGCGCGAGGCGCGCACGCGCAACATCTGCCTGATCCGCGGCGCGCCTGCCAATCTGTCGCGGGAGATGACGCGACGGCAAAACGCAGGCGTGAAGGAGCGCGGCGATCACGGCTTCCTCGACGAGCCTACCAGGCTGTTCTTCCTCGACATCGACGGCGTCGAGACCAAGTGGCGCGCCGACCCTGAAGGCGCGATCCGGCGCATCGTCGACCGGCTCGGCGAACCGTTCGCCTCGGCTTCGCTAGTATGGTTCTTCTCGGCCACGCACGGGCTGGAACGCGACGAACAGAAACGCTGGACCGGCCGGATCGGCGACGGCTCAGTGCGCGTGCGGCTCGCATTCCTCGCCGACCGCGCATTGAACTGGAACGAGGCGGTGGCGCTCACCCGCGTCCTGAAGGCCGCGAGCGGTCTCCCGCTCGACGAGGCAATTTCGCGGCCAGTGCAGCCGAACTACATCCAGCGCGCACACTGGGACGAGCACCCCGGCCGCGACGTGCTCGGCGACTGCCCCACGATCGGCTGGATCAGGGGCAGCGTCGAGACCATCGCCGTGCCCGACGATCTCGCGCACAAGGCGCGGTGGGCGAAGGCGCAGGGGCAAGGCAGCGAGATCGCCGATCATCCCGACGCGGCGAGCGCGGTGCGCGGCGTCGGCAGCGACGGCGAGGTGCGCTCGCACCTGAAGGCGGCGGTGCTGCATCTGCTGAGGGCCAATCCGCCGCCCGACCATGTCAGCTTCCTCGACCACGCGGTCACGATCACCGGGAAGCTGCAACACATGGTCACGCTGGCGGAGCCCGAGATCCAAGCCAACCTCGCGGGCTGCGACCGCCAATGGGGCGACGTGCTGCAATATCTCCCGGACAACATGATGGACTGGGCGCTCTGGCTGCTGGAGCGCCCGAACGCATTCAGGCGCAAGACGGTCAAGCTCGCCCGAAAGGACTGGGCGAACGCGCGCGCGCCGCCAAGCGCGCGGGAGATTTACGACCGCGTCAAGCGCAGCATCGAGCGGGCGAATGACGGCGTTACACTGGTGATCGCGCCGACCGGCAGCCGCAAGTCAACCCTGACGCGCACCGCCGCCGTGCGTTACGTGACCGAGCATCCCGACGAGAGCGTGGTGATCCTGGTGCCGCGGCACCGGCTCGGCGACGAGCAGGTGGCAGCGATGCTGAAAGAGCATCCCGAGTCTGTCGCCGCGGTGTGGCGCGGCCGGCATCGTGACGATCCTGAAGCCCCCGATCCAGCACGCCCCGGCAAATTCAAGCCGATGTGCTGGCGCAGCGATGAGGCCAGGGAGCTGGAGGCGGCGCTGGTCAACGTCGAAAAACACCTCTGCAAACAGGGGCGCGGCGCAAAGGCGGTGCGGTGCCCGCATTTCGAGGTCTGCGGTTACCAGCGGCAGAAACGGATCAAGGCCAATATCTGGTTCGCCGCGCACGAGATGATGGTGCACGAGATGCCGAAGGCGTTCGGCCATGTTGGGCGGGTGATGATCGACGAGTCACCGCTCGACGCGTTCATCTTCGGTACTGACGTCACCGACGAGTTCACGCTCGAACTCGACGCGCTGAAAGTGGAACCGCGGCGCGATTTCAAGGGCCGCGAGCAACTGATGGGAGGCCGCAAGGCGCTGTATGCCGCACTGGACCGGCTGCAACCGCCAGCCGATCCCCACAAGGGCGCGCCGACCACGCGCGAGATCCTGGCCGAGTTCATCGAACGCCGAGCCACATACGTGTACGCTGCCAACTTCCCGCTGGAAGCGGGGTCGGGCGTAAACGAGTTTCTGGCCGCCATCTTCCGCAGCCGCATTCGCGTCGCCGATACCGAAGTTTGCAAGGCAAGGTGGATGTGCACGCTGGAATGGCGCGACAAGGTCGACCCCGACATCCGCCCGGACATGAGCGCGCGCGAGGTGCGCGAGTTGCTGGAGCTGGCCAACGACAACATCCGCATCAAAAAGCTGGTGACCCTGTGGGGGCTGCTCGGGGCCGGCGGGCGGGTGCAGATCCACCGCGGCAAAGAAGGGCGCATGATCCGGATGGCGGGCCTGCGCGAGCTTGCCAAGGGATGGGAGGTGCCGACGCTAATCTGTGATGCCACCGGAGATGCGGAGCTGTTGCGGGCGATCTGGCCGCAGCTGAAGTGCGAGGTGGAGACGTGGCAACAGCTGCCGCGGCCCGCCAGTGTGCGGCTGATTCAGTGCATCGACCGGCCGCTCTCGAAATATGCGGTCGCGGTCGAGGGTGAGGGAGAGGAGCTGAAGCGGCGGGAAGCCGCGGCGCGGCGGCTCTATGCGGCGGTGCTGGCGAAGGCACTGGAATACGGCGGCGCCGAGGTTGGCGTCATCACCTACAAGTCGACCCGGGAATGGATCGAGCAGAACTGCTTCGTGCCCCCCTGGCTGAAGCTGTTCCACCATGGCGACGTCACCGGCTCCAACGCGCTTTCGAACGTGCGAGCGTTATTTGTGATCGGCCGGCCGCTAGCGTCAGCCGAGGCTGTCACACGGATGACCGAGGCGCTGTTCGGCCACTACATCGCCGAGCGGGGGTATCGGGTCCAGCCGAAGCAGGGGCGAATACCCATCGTGCCGGATGTGGCTGGCAACAACACGGTGCTGGTCGACGTCTGGGAGCACCCGGACCCGCGGGCCGAGCGGGTGCGGCGCCAGATCACCGAGGCAGCCTTGATCCAGGCGATCGGGCGAGCACGCGCAGGGCTGCGCGAGGCCGACGACCCGCTGGACATCCATCTCTGGACCGATGTGCCGTTGCCCGAACTGGGTCCGGTGGAGCCGGTGCTCTGGAGCGAGCTGGATGTCGGGCTGGACGGGCTGATGCTGGCTACCGGCGGGGTGTGGCTGGAGAACGTCACCGACGCGGCCACGGCCTACAAGGAGCTGTTTACGGCCAACACGCTGAAGCAGGCCCGCAAACGCGCCCGGGCTGCGGGCTGCGCGGCACAAGGTCAGGGCGGCGATGCAGGATCGCCAGCGTTTTTCAGTACGCAATACTCTCAGTCGCCGTTTCTATGGGTGCAGTACCAACGCCCCGGCAGCGGAAAACATCTCGCGCATGCTGTGAGCCTGCTGGGATCGAACGAGACTATGGCGTGGCTGGAAGCGAAGCTCGGACGGCTGGTACGGTTTTACGCTACTCCGTGGCAACAGATCGCGTCAGCGAAACCGGGGCTTCAGTCCGACAACGACGATAGCCGGCGTGACGATGCTTTCGCCATGGAGGGCGAGGTCCTCTGGCGCTCGTTCGCCGAGATGGGCGCGAAGCTCAAGGCCGCAGGCCTTCCTGAAGCGGGTGCCGCAGTTCAGGCCCGGCCTCAAGAAGGCGGGCGCGCCAGGGGGACGGAAGGGTAAGGGTTACCGTCGACCGGTGCCGTGAACAGGCAAGGCGCCGGCCCGCCCTGCCGAGGTTAGGGTACATTCTCTATAAGAACTCTAATAGAGAATGTACCCCAACCTCCGCTGGAAATCCCCACCCCGCGCCGCGCCGTCATCAAGTCAGACCTCACTGTCTTTCGCTGCCGCTGCCGCCGCCTTTGCCTGCCGTCGAGGGAGTCCCCTCCGCGACGACAAAATGGGCCTGAGCGTTGCCTGGACCGTTCGGGCGGGTCTCGCCCCTTACCGCGCACGATGCATTCGCCGGTCGGGACAAATTGCGTTATGGTGGCTCACCCCCAATGAACCGGTCGGATGTCATTGACCCAGAAACCAAAAGCCGAGGTGCTACCCCCTCGTAATGCGGTGGCGCTGGACACGCTTGCCGGGGTGCGGGGCGAAATGGCCCGGCTCTACCGGCTTGGCTTGAACGGCAGGATCCGATCGGACGAAATGACCCGGTTCATCTATGCGCTGAAGGAAATTCGCGCCTGCCTTGAGGCGGAGATCCTGACCGACGTTCAACAGCGACTGGTATTACTGTCGCGAGATATGGACACCCACAATGGTCAACGCATCCCTCATCAGCCGGCTCTCTCACGCAGTTGACCTGATCGAGGAGCGGATCCAGCAGAACCGTCCGCTGAAGGTCGTGACGGTTCGTCGCGGCTTTAAAGAGGATCCGGACGCAGCGCGAGATCGCCACTTCGCGGCCCATCCCGAGGATCGGGACGCGAATATAGTGATCTTCGAGTTTTACAAAGATGAGGGAAGGGCCTGGAGTACCGACTGATCAACGAACAGGAGGTCAAATTTCTGGCCGGCTTCGGGATTGACGGTCGGCCGTTGCCGCAGATCACTGTCGATGACGACATCGTTGAAGTGCCGCCCAAGCCCGACGTCGCCTGAACGCCACCGCCGCCGGCGGTGAGCGGGACTCACTGGTGCGTTGGATCACCCCCGCCGGCAATCCACTCCCGCGAGGGGCTGCGCCGCTCCAGCGCCTCCGCTACGCTTCCAGTAGCGGTCGCGAGCGACTGAGATCCCAGTAATAGTCCCGGATTGGCCTGATCAGATCCTGCACCGAGTTCAGGATTGTTGCTGCCAACGCCTTGCGCTTCCTTATGACGAAGGTTATCTGTCTCCGTATAGGAGACAGAATGATCGAACATCGCGGCAAATTCGTTAGCTATCTCCGCGTCAGTACCAAGCGGCAGGGCGCAAGCGGCCTCGGCCTTGAAGCGCAGCGCGCCGCTGTTACGACCTTTCTCAACGGCGGGCGCTGGAAGCTGGTCGAGGAGCACGTCGAGATCGAGAGCGGCAAGGACGATCACAATCGCCCGGCGCTGCTTCAGGCGCTGGCCGCCTGCAAGGTCTACGGCGCGACGCTGATCATAGCCAAGCTCGACCGCCTGAGCCGCGACGCGCACTTCCTGCTCGGTTTGCAGAAGGCCGGCGTCAAGTTCGTCGCCGCCGACATGCCGGAAGCCAACGAGATGGTCGTCGGCATGATGGCGCTCGTGGCGCAGGCCGAGCGGCGCATGATCAGCCAACGCACCAAGGAGGCGCTGGCGGCGGCCAAGGCCCGCGGCAAACGCCTCGGACAGCCGAAGGGGTACCAAATTCCGTCCAATCACGCGACGCGCGCCAAGGGTTCTGCCGCCAACGCGGCCAATTCCAAGGCTTTTGCCGAACGTCTGCGTCCCGCGCTTACCGAACTTGAAGGTCTGTCAGCCAATGCGGCGGCCAAGGAGCTGGATCGCCGCGGCATCGTCACCGCGCGCGGCGGCAAGTGGTCGGCGCGCTCGATCATCAGCGTTCGCGCCCGGCTGAAGGATTGATCGCGATGACACATCCGCGCGCCGCCGAGTGTCGCTTCATCAGGCGCACCACTTTATCTCTCAGCCCAGGTGAAAACATGAGTGGAAAAGCGCGAGAGTTCATCGACTATTGGATCGAGAACAGCGTTCACGCCGCAGAGCAGTATGGAACGCCGGGGGCGTCCCAAGACGTGGCCGAGCTGACGCGACGCTGCATCGAAATGGCCAAAGGCCAAGGCGTCACCGAACAGGCCATGCGCGACGAGATCGGTGATGCCGCGGAATATATCCAAGGGAAATTAAGGACGGCGAACAAGGCCGCGTCTGATCGCCACACGTAGCTATTTCGGCGCTTGTAGACCAGGCGATCGGGCTCGGAATGCCGCTGTCGCTCTTCGGACCACCGGCATCGCCTTCGGATGGATCGGCTATGACTCGGTGCCACGGCCGATCGGTGGGTTCGGTCCCGTCGCGCCGGTGTTGGAGAAATTGGTCGGCGGCGTCGGGCTCGCCACCGTCACCGTCAATGCACTCTGAGCCATTTTCGCCTCCTATCGCGTTTTGTTCAGTCTCGTTCCCGATATGTTATCGGGCCTCATCGTGCTGGTCCTGGCGCGCCAGGGCGCCCATCATGGCTCCGCTGATGCCCAACGCTGGCGAGGACCACAGCTCGTTCTCCAACATCTTCGCCAATGCCTATACTCAGGTGATCGAACTGATGGCTGGCCGAGCCGCTGAGCGCATGTTGCTGGACGGTGAGCCTGCGTCGCCGGCAGATGATCTTCGGCAGGCGCGCGAGCTTGCCCCGCTGTTCTCTAAGAACGAGGAGGCGATCGAGTGCTTCATCTCGCACTGTGATGTCGCCGCGCGCGATCTCTGCTGCCGTATGGCGATCTCCTGATGGTGCTGTCCACCCTCTTGCGCATCAAGAGAACGCTGAACGGCGCCGAGATCGACAAGATCATCTGGGATTTTGAGGCACACAAGGCGTTGGCGATGGAGCGCCGGCGCCGCGCAGAGTGGCGCAAGGGCGAGCTGGCTGCGAGCCGCTTTCGCGCGGAATGTGATCAGCTCGATACCGCGCGGTTGCCATATCTTGCCCCAGATCAGGTGCCGTCATCGGCCGAGGTCTAGATCGGAAGGCCACTAGTGCCAGTGCCCGACGGGGCCAGTGCCGACAGTGCAAGCGTCCTAGCGGCCAGAGAAAGCGAGCATCAACCTCCGCGCCCCACGCGGCGTAAGCGCTTGCGCTCGCGAGTGGGCGCGGTCCTTGTTGAGGTTAAAGACGGCTAACGAGGCTCCGGCGGTTCTGGCTTGTCAGTTACTTCGAGCGCGGCCAGGCGAAGTTCAAGGTCTCTGAACTGCTCGATCAGTAAGTCCACGATTTCTTCGTAGTCAGAAGAAGTCAGCGAATGGACGCCGCGCAAAGCCATCTGGTTCTGGAGGATCGTCACCATCATGGCTTTGACGCTCAATGAGCCGCCCCTCGTCTGAAAATTAGGTCGTCATAAAAATTCAATTTGAAGTAGATGCCAAACAATGCCGATGCGCAACGCCCGTTAAACTACGGACAAGGCGAGAACAGCGATGACCTTCGCGGCGCACAATGAGACGTGAGTGCCGTGCCGCCACTTAATCCTGAGCAGGCGTAGAGCTTATCCGCTGGCAAGGAAGGCACTTGTACACCCGCACAGCTCTCCGGTCTCCAATCGGAGGCAATTCTCCGAGGAGCATCATTTCGCGCTCGCATTTCTCGCAAGCAGGATGTCGCTGGAGTGGCTCGCCATTTGCATGCCCCTCGGCGTGCCCCCCGGTGGCCCTCATATGCCGATGGGGCGCATCGGCCATGGCAAAGCCGAATGATCTATCGCGACGAGCTTCAGGTCAGCAACGGTGAACCCGCGATTGGTGTCGGCGCAAACTCTGCTTGAAAGTGTCCTATTGCTCTGGAATTCTCATTTAACCCGAGATCGCGTCCACATTTCCAACCGTCAAGTTTCCATTTGAAGGTAGTTCGATGCAGGAAGTTGCCTACGGACCAATCAGAACTGTGCCCTTCTTTGGTGCTCGCGCATTTGCCCGCAAACTCCTGGAAGAGGTAGATCAACTTAACTCAAAGCTTCGATCGGCCGAGCGCGAGCGCAAGGAAATCGCGTCGAAGAGCGCTGATCTCACCGCTGCTGCCGAGCGACTGAGCGCCCAGGTTGAGCAACTTCGAGCGGAGCGCGATCTCGGACGGCAGCAACTTGAGGCGATCGGAGCTGCTCCGCTCCTCGACATCGGCGCGCGGCGACGAGAACTAGAGGCGCAGGTGGACGCGCTGAACAAACAGCTCGTGCAAGCTCGCGCTGACATTGAAGCTGAACAAGCCGCCGTGCGGAAGGAAGTCGAAGAAGCGCGCAGGACTGTCGTCGAAACAAGGGAGACTGCCCTTCTTCAAGAAATTGGTATCTATGAGTATCGGCATCCTCTCACAGATGCTATGGCTTACGAGAAGGCATTGGATCGACTCCAAGACACCATCAAGGCAACTGCGAAGAAGGACGGCGGCGCGGTACTTGCCGCAACCAGCTGGACAGTCGGCGGCTCCGAAGTCGAAGGCCGCAAGATGACCCGAGAAATTTCCAAGCTCATGTTGCGAGCTTTCAATGCCGAGGCCGACAACCTTGTTCGGAGCTTGAAGCCGTACAAGCTGCAAAGTGCAATCGAGCGTTTGAGGAAGGTCGAGGAGACTATTAGGAAGCTGGGCAACACATTGCAGGTGAGTATCTCGCCCGCATACGTTCAACTGCGGATCGATGAGTTAGAACTCACTGCCGATTTCCTCCAGAAACAGGCTGGAGAGAAAGAGGCCGAACGGCAGGAACGTGAGCGGATGCGAGATGAGCGGAAAGCTCAGCAAGAGATCGAGCGCGAGCGCGCAAAACTGGTTAAAGAGAAGCAGCATTACCAGAATGCGCTTGAAGCAGTTACCGCAAATGGCGATGAGGGCGGTATGCTGCGGCTTCGGGAGCAGATCGCCGACGTAGATAAGGCAATTGAGAGCGTTGAAGCTCGCGCAGCGAATACGCGCGCGGGTTATGTGTACGTGATCTCGAACGTCGGGTCATTCGGGGAGAAGATGGTGAAGATTGGAATGACGAGGCGCCTTGATCCAATGGAACGCATTCGAGAGCTGAGTGATGCGTCAGTTCCGTTCAATTTCGACGTCCATGCGCTCTTCTTCTCTAACGATGCCGTCGGCATTGAAATGTCCATGCATGATCGGCTGTCTGGATGCCGTGTCAACGAGGTTAATCGAAGGCGAGAGTTTTTTCGAGCTGCCCCCTTAGAGGTGAAAGCGCATCTTGGTCAGCTAGCGGGAGAGCTGCTGGAATTCAGGGAAGTGCCTGAAGCCATCGAGTATAGACAGACTATGCGACTGCGAACATTCACTAGCGGATCAGCTGCGAGCTAGATCGGCGACCCTGACGAGAGCCCAGGTTTTCGGATCATCCCGCCGGCCCGATGCATTTGGCATGTCATCTGCCGGCCTCAGCGCGCCAGTGCGGGGATGACCGATCGCGGGCTGCCCGCGCGGCGCGGCGGGGCTATACCCCAGCGCATCAGGGCCATCTCAGTTCCTGCCTCCGTGTTGCGGATCACGGGCGACGGATACTCAGCGAAGACGCCGCGCATCGGCTGCAAGGTTGCCGACGTTGCGGTTGACCACGCGGAAGAGTGCGAGTATGGCGGCTTCGTTGGTGGTGATGCTGTAGAGAACACCGGCCGCCGACCTGCTCAACCTAGATCGTGCGCTCCTTGGTGGCCCGCAAGCTGCGGACGTAATAGCCGTGTCTCTGAACGGCTGACCTGATCTCGTCGCTGACTCTGAAAACTCTTTTTCTGCTCTTCCGCCACTTATTCTGGAGCTGAGCATTGGTATCGCAGAGCCTTTGCTTAGAACTAGCAACTCGCGCTTATCATTGCGATAGACAACAAACACCTTTCGCCCCCGCTGATAATATTGAAATAGACATGAAATAAGTTTCGGTCCTAGACGGACCAGCTTACTATCTCTAAGGGCTGCGCGGGTTGTAAATCTGCAACGCTCGCCAGTTTCTGCTTCACCGCGTTCCGGATTGGGAATGAGCTGATACGCTTCCGGACAGATTGGTCGGCCTAGGCGATTACCTCAGCGATGCTGTTGAACGGCACGAGGCGGCGGATGTTGGTGACCGGCGGGCCGCCAGTGCGCGGCGGTGGTGGCATGTCCGAGCGCATCAGCGTCATCTCGGTCCTGGCGCCGGCGGCGTCAAATGTCGGCACCTTTGTTTGGATCACCATTCTGTTCTGTGCTCTGCAATTCCCTCTGGGCTTGTTGCCAAAACTCGTCTTCGCGTCCTTCCGGTTTGCCTGCCTGCTCCCACAGTTCGAACGCGCGTTTCCGTATCTGCTCTTCTGTTGGGTGAGCCATGATGAATTCTCCCAGAGCGCAGGTCCCGCCTTGGGCAGGAGGCACAAAGGGGTGGGGACCTCGCGCCAATCTTTCTTGTGGCCCAGAGAGCCAATTCGGGCTTACGAGAGTTGTTCCAGCTATGCCGCTGCCCGATCTTCCTTTTCCGCTCCACGCATCACGACATTGAGCACATCATCCGGCAATGGCCGTTGCAGCGCCTTCGCCTCATCCCACGGCGCGCGCATCCAGACATCGCGCTCCTCGTCGGTCGTCAGGATCACCGGCATTGCCTTGGGATGGATCGGCTCGACCACTGCATTCGGCGCGGTCGTGAGAAAGCAATAGACCAGATGCGGACCCGAGATCGGTTTGGACCTGTTGCCAGCCAGCGACGCGCATCAAGCCCGATTCGGGCCGCCGGAGCGGGCCGGGGTCGGCTTTAGCGTCGCCACAGTTCTCGAATGCCCGCGAGAACGATAGCGGCATCCAAAGGCTTGTCGAACCTTTTCACGTCACGAAAGCGTTCGGGGATAGCGCCTGCGCCATAACCGGTAGCGAATGCGAATGGTCTGCCTTGTCGAGCGAGTTGGTCAGCGATGCCGTAGGTGCTCTCGCCACGAAGATTGACGTCAACAATTGCAAAGTCGAAATGATCGCGGGTGACCTGACGCTCCGCATCGATCAAATCGCCCAGCGGGCCTACGATTGTCGCCCCGTGAGATTTGAGGATTTCGCTCAGGTCGTCAGCGATGAAATATTCATCTTCCAAGATGAGGACACGGCAACCCTCTAGAGATCGGCCACCATCCGTCGTTGTCATCAGTCCGCGCTGCCTCCGTCGGAGTTCGCTCGTCGGGAGCAACCACGTTGAGCACCGACCCACCACGGATGTTGATCTAGCGCAAAGACCATTGAAACTAGATCATCCCCTTCTTGGAATACCCTTGTCTCTGAACGGCTGACCTGATCTCATCACTGACTTTGAAAACTCTTTGTCTGCTCTTGCGCCACTTATACCTGGAGGTAAGCACGGGTATCTCAGAGCCAGTGCTTAGAACGAGCAAGTCGCGCTTATCATTGCGATAGACATCAAACACTTTTCGCCCCCCGCTGATCATATCGAAGTAAACACGAAATATGTTTCGGTCGTCTAGATCGACCAGCTTAGTATCTCGAACGGCTGCGCGGGTGTAAATGTGCAACGCTCGTTATTTTCTCCTTCAGCGCGTTCCGGATTGGGAAGGAGCGGGATGCATCCGGACTTGGGCGGCCTAAGCAATTACCTCAGCGATACCGTTGAACGGCGCGAGGCTACGGATGTTAGTGACCGGCGGGCCGCCCGTGCGCGGCGGTGGTGGCATGCCCCAGCGCATCAGGTCATTTCAGTCCCGGCTTCCGTGTTGCGGATCACTGGAACTGGATAGTCGGGGAAGACGCGGGGCATTGGCTGTTTTTCAGGGCAGTCATCATTTGCCTAAGCGCTTCGTGCGAGTTTTACTTTGGCAATCATTTCCAGTTCGATCTCGGCTCTATTCTTCCCGAAGTGGGCTTCACGATGGTCGCGAGCGCAGATCGCAATCACGTTGGTCATCTTATCCGAGCCATCTTTCGCTAAAGCAAGGATATGGTGACATTCCAAATACGGCATCCCATTGTCGCATTGGAAACCGACCTCACCACAATATTCACACTTACCGGCAGCGCGCAGTTTGACAGCGTCGCGCACCTTCTTATCTCGCGCGTAACGTTTTCCCGTATACGGAATATACGCTGGATTGTCCGTCCCGAGATCGTCGATTTCCCAGCCGCCACGTCGAGGGCGGGTTGCTGGCTGAAATCTAGTACGCCTAAGCACCAAGGCAGGAGCCTGCGATTGCTGGGAAGCCGCACCCTCCGCATCAAATGCATGTATTTTTTAGACGCTAATTCACCGCATTGATCTACGCAGCGGCAATTGCTCGCCAACCCTACTTTCCGGCGGCTTTGGCGCGAAGATCGAAGACCTTGGTCACAGCCTGATATTGGAAGCTCTGCTGTGCGGCGTCCATTAGATAGACACTGGACGGCAGCGGCGCTGGGCAAGATGATGGGCCTAACTTGTCGATGCAGTTTTTATACACTTCTTGGCGTGCCGGATCTGCGTCTATTTGCTTACCAAGAGGCTCAACGGCTTGGCTCCATTTGTCAGAGCATTTCCGAAAAGCCATTTCAGCAATTTTTTCGGCGGGTTCGGCGCTGGACAAGGCGTAGCTGGTCAAGGCGGCTTCGCTGCATTGTTTGGCGTCGGCAAACAGGTCTAGCCAAGGTGGATGTCTTACATCTTCGGCGGTCGCCAAACAAACGAGCCCTGTAATCGCTAGCAAAGTCATCATGGCGAAACTTAGTCGCATGAGATTCTCTCCCGGTAACGCCAACATACCCGCCCCCCGTCCCCATCACCGCGCGCACTATCGTCACCACAGCCGACGCGCGAGACAGCGGCCACGCCAGCATCGCCGTCAAACAAACCCAATTGCGGAGGTCGGCGCAGCGTCTCCTTGAGGGCGTCACGGCCCGTCCAATAAGGACAAGTCGATCTCCTGGCCGCGCCGAGCAAGGTTCATCATCGGGTCAAGGTCGGCAAGGCCGCACTTTCCACATAAAGGCTAGAGGACAGTCGGCTTTGGGTGTCTAAGCGGAAAAATTTGACCCCAAGTTTCAGCTTCCACTAGCACTCAGATTTCTGAGTTGGAACAGCTAGATGCCCCAGCGGCATTCTCTCGTCTTTTTAGCGCTTCGTCGGACCCGCAAAGACCACCGACTGATCCTCAATTTCCTGATCTGGGAGCTTGTTTGCGTTGGCCCGATCGTGGAGTTCTCGCACCGACGGCATTGGGTTTGTTCCGGCCGCTATCTTCGTTGAAGGCACATGCCACATGAGCATGCTGGCCGCTGCTGCGAGTACGGCAAGAGCTGCAATTGCATTAATCATCGGATGCTTCATGAGAAAGCCTCTTGTTCGATTTCGATAGGCTGGCTTGCAGCATCTTGATTAGATCGAACCGCGACGCGCGAATGTGAATTGCGTCACATCCCACTCGATCGTGTTGCCCAATGCCCCAAATTCTGGGCTAACGCCGTTCCAGCCCACGCCCTGCCGTAAGCAGGTGTGAAGCTCCCCGCCACGACGGATCACGGGCAAGTATGTTCGGCGCATTCTTGCACCCCCGTCGGTCGTGTTCCCATGCGAGGCAATCTATCCGCCTTCGGCACCGGCGCAGCCATTGGCACTTTGGGCGGCCTCATAGGACTGGGCGGCGCCGAGTTTCGCCTGCCTCTGCTTATCAGGATGTTCAAGTTTCGCGGCCTTGAAGCAGTGATCCTGAATAAGGCAACCGGCCTAATCCTGGTGGCTACTGCGCTGCCATTTCGCGCTCGCACCGTTGCGGGCGACCCATCCCGTGGTCGTGTCGAGCCTTCCTGCCAATTTCCGCATTCGCCGCTTCGATACCAAACCCTCCAACCCCATCCGGCAGCCGGCGCGGAATAGGTCGGGACCGATCTCGCCCCGCTCGAACGGCGCGACAAAGATGCCGTCAGGTCGCCGCGCCAGCAGCCGCGCGAGATTGGTCTTGCGCATCGATAGTGGGAGACCACGCAGGTCCTCGCCGTCGAGCGCCATGATGTCGAAGGCATAGAGCTGGACTTCGTCGTTACACTTGCCGCTGTGCTGGGCGTCGAAGTCGGAAACGCCATCGACGCCGAGCACCACAGCCTCACCGTCGATGATGAACTGCTTCACGCGGTTCTTGCGCGCCGCCTCGACGATCCACGGATAGCGCTTGGCCTTGGCGGCCTTGAGGGCTGCATTGTTTTTAAAAGTTAGGTGGCCGTTGGCTAACCAGCGAACCTTCCGCGCCGTCCAGAAAATAGCCGTGTTCACTCTCGGCTCGGCTGTGCGGATGTGGGCCGTTGGGTGCAACCAACATCACAGCGGTAACCAACTTCCGTTCTTGGTCGTCCTCGTCCACGATACCACCAAGCGTTCGGGCGTAGTTCAGGAACGCCGCCTCGTCGAACACGGCAAAGCGCTGGATGAACTCCAGATATTTGATCCTCATGATTGATCCCCACGCTTCCACGCAATGAGGGTCGGCCCGTGCCGAGACCTCCCGGGTCGGCTGGCGCGCGTGACGAAAAGGCTACACCTCAAGGGGTTTGCGGTGAAGGGCGTTTGTGCCGGGGGGCCATCCGGGCCCCGGTGTTTTGTTCGAGCGGCTGGGCGATGGCAGCGGTAGCTATTCCGCCATGCGACGGCCGCCGGTGGACCCAAGGGGAGATACCGGAAAAATAGTGGGCCTGATTCCTGCGCGGGCAAATCATCAGCTGCCGTCATCATATCATATGTGACGCCTTGCTGTAATTTCACTGAAGAGGGCTCGGGTTCATGATAGGCGCAGTGCCCAAGTCGAACGGCTTGAGGTGGTGGACACGGGCCGGCGGCGGCGCTGGTCCGAGGATGAGAAGCTCAAGATCGTCCTGGAGAGCTTGCAGGCGCCGCGCCAGGTCGCGGCAACAGCGCGGCGGTATGGCGTTTCGCGCTCATTGCTGCTGCGATGGCGCCGGTCGTTTCGGCCCGAGCCGAAGAATGCCGCCGATCAACCTAGCTTCGTACCGGCGATAGTGGTCGCGGAATCAGGGCCGACGCCTTGTCCAGCCACGCCGGCCAGCAGCGCCGGGTCGATCGAGATCGAGTTTGCTGCCGGGGCTCGGATGCGGATCACCGGCGCGGTCGACGCGGCGACGCTGAAGGCCGCCGTGGCGGCGCTGGCAGATGGACGCTTACGGTGATCCCCATTGCGTCGGGCGTGCGGGTGTGGATTGCGACCGGCCACACCGATATGCGTCGCGGCATGAACTCGCTGGCCTTGCTGGTGCAGGAGGCGTTCACGCGAGACCCGCACGGCGGCGATCTCTACGTGTTCCGTGGCAAAAGCGGCAAGCTGATTAAGATCCTTTGGCACGATGGACTGGGCATGTCGCTTTATGCCAAGCGGCTGGAGCGCGGCCGCTTCCTGTGGCCGTCGTCGGCTGATGGCGTGGTGACGATCACCCCCGCCCAGCTTGGCTACCTGCTGGAGGGCATCGTGGAATAGGTCCGGCCCGATCTCGCCGCGCTCGAAAGGCGCCACGGTGATGCCGTCCGGCCGCGCGCCAGCAGCCGCTCCAAATTCCAGGGCCTTCGCTTCCTGAACAGCGGGTTACGTCGGAGAGCATGCAGCGTGGGAAATGGCGAACGCGCTCTACGACGGCATTCTGTGTATGCGGACTCAATGGTTCGCTCGCGAGAACGAGGCGCCGTCGCCATACGAGGGCGATGCTGGTGACCAATCCGCGGTTTTGGCAATGGTGGTCTTCGCCGCTGTCTGCGAAGCAGGTCGAGCGTTCTTCTAAGAGAACAGCCAACTTATTAAGTTATATGTCCCTGTACCGAGAGCGTAAAGCCAACCCGCCGTGAGCGCGAGTGCGACTAACAAAAAAACAGCTTCGGGGACCCGTCCAGATACGGCAGTGGGCTCGGCCGCGACTTGATTCGGCACTCGCAGCTGATTGAGGATAGCGAACAGGAGCTCCTGCTTGGGCATGGTGCTGGCGTTCTCGACCCCGTTCTCTTCCGCAAATGAGACAAGCTCGGCCGGAGTCTTGGATTTGAGGTTTATGCATTTACTGATATCCCAGGAAAAGTCGACCACCGGGCGTCGCAGCAGAAGTTCGATAAGGCCGAGTGCCACGACCACCATCACGCCGACCAATACCGCCAAGGGATGTAGCGGCTCTTGCCAGAATCCGGCTGCCGTGCCGACCGTTAGTAAGGCTGTGCGCTCGAGGTCATCCAGCGTGCGATTTACCGGTGACCCGGTTGTTGGCGCGTCCTCGTGTTCGATGTGTTCGATGACGGGGGGCGGGCTAACCTGAGCGACATCCGCCGAGGGATTTGGCGGCTCGCGCCCGTCTACCGCGCCGATCGTTCGTTCGGCTTGACGCTCGATGCCATCCGGCCTGCGATTTACCAGTGGCTCGCCGGCCGTCGCATCATCATTTCCGCGGGGGCGGGCGTCCAGTAACGTTCGCGCCCCAAACGACTGCACAGATTCCTGATCAGGCAACTCCTTCAGCATTACTTCGCGCGGCTTGAGCGAGTCGTTTGTTCGCTGAGCCTTATGAAATCTGCGGAAATCGCGCTCGAGCGTCGCGTTCTTCCGGCTATGCCACCGAGTCTGGGCAGCGCGCTGCTGGACCGGGATAGACGTAACATAACCAAATCCGCCACCGCCAAACCAAGCCTTATGGCGCCTTTGGCCTAATTGGTTGGGGTACGACCAACTGTATGCAGTGGGATAAGGATTTCCCCCACCATAACCGCCACCACCACTGATGCCGGCTCCCACACCACCACCGGATCCAGCGCCAACGCCTATTCCGGCACCAGCTCCCGCTCCACCGCCACCACCACTGCCAGCTCCTGCTCCGCCGGCACCACCACCTGCCCCGCCTCCGCCGCCTCCAGCACCAC
>NZ_JBBIAM010000249.1:0-4848 GCF_054185185.1 Bradyrhizobium sp. UFLA05-153 | reverse complement strand
GGTGTTGGGACAGCGTCGGTCATATCCCGTCATCTTGGCGCTGGAGAGTACCTGGAAGCGAGTCGAGGCGCGAGCACCGCACTTGCGCTCGCCGCTCCGATCGGTATCACGGTTACGGTCGCGCTGCTTATAAACCTGCGAGGGATCTTCGTAACGCTCGGGGCGACCCCAACCATTATACCCGTGGCGCTCGACTACACAACGACGCTTTTGTTCGGGTACACATTGATGCTTCTAAACATTGTCAACGGATTTATCGTCAGGGCCGAAGGCAATACACGGTTCAGCATGTGGACGATGGTTACCGCCTTCGTACTGAACGCTGTGCTTGATCCCATCTTCATATTTCTACTGGACCTCGGTGTGCGAGGCGCAGCCCTCGCAACGCTGGTATCTCAGATAGCTGCTGTTAGCCTCTATATCGCCTATTTTACGAGGCTCCGCGGGATAGTCCTGGTCAGGATATCTCACGTCTCGTTGCGAGCTGATCGTATCAAGCAGCTCGCGTTCATAGGGGCGCCAGCCTCCACGACCAGTATTTTATCTGCTATTGCCGTTATGCTCTTGTACGGAGCTGCTGCGCCGTTCGGGGACGAGTCTATCGCGGCCGTGGGAATAGCTGTACGGATCTTGACGATCGGCGCACTGCCTATCACCGGATTCTGTATGGGCTCACAAGCTGTCCTTGGGTTTGGCTGGGGTGCACGGGACTTTGCTCGTGTACTGAAGGCTGCGAAGTTCATGCTCTCAATAACTGTCGCGTTTTCCGTTGCGTATTCTGTGGCCGTTGTGATTTTTGCCCGGCCTTTGGTTGGGCTGTTCAGCAATAGCGATAAGGTCAGTGAAATTGCTGTCTCGACCTCCATCGTCTTCCATCTGTTCTTTGGATTGTTTGGTCTTGAGAGTTTCGTAACGACGATGCTTCATTCGTTCGGGAGAGCGCGCCTCAGTGCGGTTGTGTCCTTCGCGAGGCAGGGCTATCTCTTCATACCGGCCGTACTGTTATTGCCGCTCATATCGGGTTTCAACGGACTGCTGATCAGTCAAGCAATCGCTGAGCTGGGCGCCGGATTGATCGCGTTGTTTGTTATGTTTCGGCAGTTCGCTGAGCTTAGATGAGCGCTCTGGCACCCCACTTCAAGAGCAATCCAGACTGTGGGTTGAACCTGACGACGGATATCACCGGAGCCCCGAGCATTGGGCCTACATAGCCCGCGGATGTGCTGCACTCCGAGAGAATGAAGAGCGTTGCGTGCAAGAGTCATGCGCTACAGTAGTGGTCTTGAGCGGTGGCGCTCGCAATGCAGCAAAAGCGCGTGTTGCAGGCCGCCGCCACGGCAGTCGGGAGCGGACGCCGAGCTGGAGTTTCCCGCAGGTCGAGATCGGGGTGCCGCGTCGCCCCTTGGGCATTCTGCTTGAAGCTTCCAAAGGAGTTCGGTGGCGTTTCGCCACGGTACGGCCTCAAACCATACGCGCAGCTGCGGCGTGGCCTAGCCGCTCTCGCAGAGAACGATCTGAGCCGTGGCGCACGGATATGTGGTCCACTCTCGCACCGCTCGCAACGAGCCCGGCGGTTGCGCCCCCCAAAAAAGGTTCGGATCGCATATCATCCAATGAGCACACAAAGCGCGTGCCAATCTTCAACAAGGCCAATGCCACGAGCGCCGCTTTCACGCCGTTTGTGGTGTGCAGGATCTAGGCCAGCGGACACGATACGCATTGTGCATATTTCACTGATGGTGAGCAGCGATTTCGCGCGATCATGAGCGCTGAATTCAGACGATCGTGAGCAGCCCGCTCCGGCCGAGGCGGTGATAGAGTCAGCGTTCTGGCTGCTCGTCAAGGGTGATGGTTTTGGCGTTGCGTTTTCGCATGCTTTCGCCGGCAAGCTGGAGGCGGTGAGCGTTATGGACGAGGCGATCCAGAATGGCGTCGGCGAGCGTGGGATCTCCGATAACTTCGTGCCATGAGTCCACGGGAAGTTGGCTGGTTACGATGGTCGATGCGCGGCCATGGCGGTCCTCGAGGATTTCCAGTAGATCGCGCCGCTCGGCGACGGTGAGCACCGACAATCCCCAATCGTCCAAAATCAGAAGCTGGACGCGGCCAAGGGTTTTGAGCAAACGGGCATAACGTCCATCTCCCCGCGCGAGCGCCAACGCTTCGAACAATCTTGGGACGCGATGGTAGAGAACCGAGCGATTGTCGCGGCAGGCCTTGTGACCGAGAGCACAGGCTAACCAGCTTTTGCCCAATCCGGTCGCCCCGGTTAGAAGCAAATTCTCGTGGCGATCGATCCAGTCGCCACTGACGAGCTTGGCGAAGACGGCCCGGTCGATACCCCGCGGCGTGCGCAAATCGACGTCTTCCACGCAGGCATTCTGGCGAAGCGCGGCCAGCTTGAGGCGCGTGGTGAGCCGCCTGGTGTCACGTTCTGCGGCTTCCCGGTCGACCAGCAGGCCGATGCGATCTTCGAACGGCAAGGCTTCGAGATCAGGTGATCGGCGCTGCTCCTCGAAGGCCTTGGCCATGCCGCTCAAGCCGAGCTCGATCAGGCGTTCGTGGGTGGGATGGTTGAGCATACAGGTCTCCTTGGCTTCAGTGGAAATAATCCCGGCCGCGGATGTTGCCGTGGCGCAGGGGTTGGGGTTCGGAGGGCTCGTCGAGAAAGGTGCGATCCAGGCCGTTCTGGAGGATGGAGCGGATCGAGGCGACGGATCGCGCCTTGATCAGAATGCCGCGCCGGCAGGCCGCGTCGACGCGCTCGGCGCTATAGCTTTTGGCCAGCGACAGAATGCCGAGGCAGGTGCGAAAGCCTTGCTCGGGATGCGGCCGGGCCGCGATCACGGCCTGGAAGAAGGCGGCGGTCGACGGACCGATCCGCTCACCGGCGGCGATCACTCTGGCGGGCGTCCATTGGCCGTAGCGCCGATGGGCGCTGGGCATGTGGTCGGCGATGGTGGTGTGGCCCCGCCGATTGGGCGCGCGAGCGTGGCTGGCAATCCTGCGGCCGTTGTGGAAGATCTCGACCGTCCTGTCGTCAATGCGCGCATCGACGAGCTCACGGATGAGCCGATACGGCGTGGAATACCAGTGTCCGTCGATCTCGATATGATAGTCGGGGCCGACCCGGCAGCGCTTCCAGTGCGCGAAAGCGTAAGCCTGGTCCGGCAGCTTTGTGAGCTTGGGCTGGTCGAGCTCGGCGAACAGTTCGGCGCGGCTGGCGCCAAACTCGCGCATCTGCCGGGCATTGAGTTCGACGGCGAGTATTTTGATGGCTGCGTTCAGCTCCGCTAACGAAAAGAAGCGCTGGTTGCGTAGCCGCGCCAGAATCCATCGCTGGGCGACTTGCACCGCAACTTCGACCTTTGCCTTATCCTTTGGGCGCCGCGGCCGGGCTGCGAGAATGGCCGTGCCGTAATGGCTCGCCATCTCGGCATAGGTTCGGTTGAGGCCGGGATCGTGGCGGTCGGGATTGGTGACGGCGGCCTTGAGATTGTCGCAGACCACGAATGTCGGCGCGCCGCCGAGGAAGGCGAAAAGGTTGATGTGGACCCGGATCCAGTCGGCGAGCCCCTCGCTTGGGCAGGCCTCGGCGTAGGTATAATTGGACGCGCCCATCGCCGCGACGAACAGCTTCATCGACTGCACTTCCCCACTTGAGGGGTCGATGACGTCGATGGTGTCGCCGGCGAAATCCACGAAAACCTTCTCGCCGCCCAGATGGGTCTGCCGCATCGAAGGCCGGCCCCTTCCAGGCCTCGTAGGTCGTGCAGAACCATGTGTAGCCGAAGCCATCGGGATGGCTGGCGCGATACTCGTCCCACAGCAGCCGGCGGGTCACGTTGCGCCGGCGCAGCTCCTTGTCGACATAGCCCCAGTCGGGAATGGGCCGCTGGGGGCTCTGCGACGCAGGCTTCGGCGCAGGGAAAAGCAGCAGCTCCAGGTCCTCGTCGGTCATTCCGGCCGGCAACGGCCAGTTCAGCCCGGCAGCCCCGGCTCGGCGCAGATAGCTGTGCACGGCGCCGTTGCTGATGCCCAGGGTGCGCGCGATGGCTCGCTCCGGCAAGCCTTGAACGTGTTTTAAGCGGAGAACCTCTTTGATCCGGCGCATCGACAATCTCTGGGTGGGCATCGGCCTTCCTCGTTCACTGACGAGGCAGTTCCTAAGCCGGTTGAGTTGTCGGCCGAAGCGGGCTGAGCTGCTGAAAACTTGCTCACGATCCCGCGAAATCCGTGCTCACGATCGTCTGAAATCTCTGCTCACGATCCCCTGAAATCCGTGCTCACGATCCCGCGAAACATGCACATTGGGTGCGGGAGTGAAATGTTGGCAGCGCTTGCCCTATATCTCTGACGTCCTTGTTCCACTGCGTAGGATTTTAGGATCGTGTCTTTCGCGCCGACCTGACGGCGTCATTGAGGTCGCATGATGAGCTGGTCTCCCGCGACTTGAAGCTCTTGTGGTCTCAAGCTAACCACTCGCGAGAATTCAAAGGTCCCGCTTCGCGCTCCTCGAAAAAAGAGCTTGTCCCAGCTATGAAAGCGCTCGCGACGTTAGGAGCTGCCATTTCTGCCGCTTTGGCGCATGATATCAGCTTTTCGGGCGGACCAATGTACGATCCCGCTCCTCCTCCGTTTCCCCCTGAAGCGAAAATGTTAGGCAACGTGTCCCTGCGTCGTCGGCGTGAATTCGCTTGGGGACGTCATCACGCTCGCGAGGCATTGCGTCGCCTCGGAGTCACTCCTGTTCCGATTTTGTCTAGAGGTGATCGGGCTCCTCTTTGGCCCGTAGGCGTCGTTGGGAGCATTTCCCACTCTTCGTCTGATTGTGGCGCCGTTGCGGGA
>NZ_JBBIAM010000248.1:0-4977 GCF_054185185.1 Bradyrhizobium sp. UFLA05-153 | reverse complement strand
AGCCTTGTGCCCGAAAGTGTCGTTGATGGATTTGAAGCCATCGAGGTCGAGGAAGAACAGCGCTCCGCCCTCTTCCGCGCCGATGAGCGCCGGCGCATCGGCGCGCATCTTCTCCCGATTGGGAAGGCGGCTCACCGTGTCGTAGAAAGCGAGCTGACGAATTCTTCGAGTGCTGGCCCGCAAATGCGTCAGCATTCGCTCGAAAGCGAGGCCGAGGCTGCGGACCTCGCCGATGCCCGTTGCGCGGAACGGAGCGTCGAGATTGCCACCCGCGATTTCCTGGGCGGTCTTGGCGAGCGCCGAAAGTCCTTTCGTGAGGTGCCTTACGGCGGCCAATAGCGCGACGACCAAGGCCCCGAGCGCCAGCGTCGCGGATGCCAGGAACTGCCACATCAGCGAACGCGTATGGGCTGCGCCGATCTGGAACATTTGATCGCGTGTCGTCGTCACGAGCGATGCGCTCGCGAACGTACACACCTTGAGAGTCGCCTCATAATCGACACAGCGCGCGACGTAGTTGCCGTCATCCGAGCGCTGCAGCCCGGCCGAACGCGTCCCGGCGCTGCTGAATCTCACCCCTTGAGGCCCCGCGGAAGACACGATCTCGTTGTCACCTGTGATGATGACCACGCCGGCATTAGCTAGCGAAGTGAAGTTCTCGAGAGTCCGCTCCGTGCGCCCGAGTGGTCGGATGGCGACAAGCGCGCCGATGAGGTCGCCGAAGTCGTCGAACACGGGCTCGATCGCGGTGTGCGCGATGGTGTGACGCTGCGGCAGGCCGAGCGCTGACAATTCACGCAATTTGAGCTCATAGGTGCCTTCCTTACCCTGCGGGTGCGAGCGGCTATTGTCCTTGAGGATCGCGCTGAGATTGACAGAGAGGGCGGTCCCCTCGAGCGCCCCGTTCAGAGCGAGGAGGTCGAGCGGCGTGTTGGCGCCGATCACGCGACCGGTTTCGTCGAAGGCGATCAACCTTTCGAAGCCGGAGGTCAAAGCAACGATGCTGAGCAGCTCGCGGATAGTCACATCGTTGTTCGAGGCGACCGCCTTGGCGACATCGGCGCGCTCAGCGATCTGACGCAGGCGAGATGCGGTTTCCGCGCCTAGGACCTCGATTCGCGCTCGCGCCAACTGCGCCTCGCCGTCGAGGCGATGAGCGAGCTGATCTTCCGAGAGGTCACCCAGTGCCGCAGCCTGCTGCCTCAGTTGCTGCTGCAGGCGTAGCGCCGTCATGCCCCCGATGAGGCCGAGCCCGAGGACGCCCGTTGCGAGCACCACGGCAACAAGGCGCATGGCAATAGACGAGGGAAAACTCGGAACCCCGGACGGAACGGCCCAACGACGCCAGCGGGGGGGCGTCCTCGATCCCTTTGCCATATCCGTGTCAATCGCCACCACCGCCCGCACCGTGAACTTGCGAGGGCCGGTCAATGCCGGTCACTGAGGCCCCCAACTGAGCGTCTTCCACGGCGCCGACTTTAGGCTAGTGAACCACCCAAAATCGTCAATTTATCGCCTATTTGTGGCCGGCTAATTAGCAAGCGGTTTTTCGAAACCATCAAATTTTATGCTTTTCACTTTCTGTCCGTGACACCGATGATTCCAAAAGGCACGGCGTTGCGACAACAGATGGTTTAGGTTTCTTTGCCAGATTGTGCACCTCGTGGCTCGAAGGGGTTTGCAATGGCATTTTCGAGGATATTGGCGGCATTCTTGGGCCTCTGCCTTGCGGGGGCGAATCCCGCTAGCGCCGAAACACGCAGGCTCGACATCGTCGGGACCGGAGACGGCATCGATGTCCTGCGCGCCATTGCCGCGAGCTTCATGCAGCAGGAAGGATCGGCACAGGTCGAGGTCCCGCCGAGCATCGGTTCTGGCGGAGGCATCGCGGCCGTGGGGTCCGGCAAGGCGATCTTAGGGCGCGTCGCACGCCGCCTGACCGACGCCGAAGCGGCTTCCGGCATCGTCTACAAGGCGATCGCCCGCCTGCCCTCGGCTTTCATCGTCCATCCCGGCTGTGGAGTGAGTGCCGTCACGAGCGATCAGCTCGTTGCGATCTATTCGGGCCGCCTTGCGAATTGGAAGGAGCTGGGCGGCGCCGATATGCGCATCCGCGTCGTGCGGCGCGAGGACCAGGACAGTACTCTTACCGTGCTACGGGCCAGCATGCCCGGCTGGCATGATCTCGAGATCACCGAGAAATCGAAGACGGCAACGACCACACAGGAAGCGATCGAGACGGTTCGCGATGTTCGAGGCGCGATCGGCTTCGGTCCCTTCTCGCGGCCGTTGGAACAGGGGCTCACAGTGCTTCGCGTGGACGGCCACTACCCGACCGACGCGGATTATCCCTCGAGTGTGGTGCTGGCGCTGATCTATTTAAACACGTTGCAGGATCCGGACGCCTTGGCCTTTCTACGCTTTGCCGATGCGCAGAAGGCGGCCGACGTCATCACCAGCCTCGGTAGTCTGCCCATCAAGCCGTGAGCCGCCGGGGCTCGACGGCCGCCGGCGCTGCTGAACTCGGCATCGGCTCACAGACCGGTGTGAGGAGGCTGCTCCCGGCTTCGCCATAGACGGGTGATCTTGTCCATCAGCGATGGGGTTTGAGAGCTTGGCAGGAAAGGATCGGCGTAGCATTGCGCATTGGCCGAGCGCGCCTTGTTCTTCACGATCTCAACGAGACCAACGGGGCCGGCGACGTAGACCGTATCCTCCAGTCCGAGCAGGGGCAGGTAGTGCGATGGGCGCCCTGGCCTGATCGGCAGCGTAGACCCCACCTCCGTCGTCGCAATGACGTCGCGGACACCGTCGTCGATCAGCCATTGCAACGAGGGCAGCATATAGAGGTTGTCGGCATCCCGGCTGCCGGCCACGACCGCCATCTCGCGGTTGCGCTGGGTCGAGCGCGCCGAGCGGGCGAGCGCCCAGATCGGGGCCCAGCCTGCTCCGCCGGCGACCAGCACCAGCGGCCCCTGGCCCTGTCGTAGATAGGCTTGTCCGAAGGGGCCTTGCACATGCGCCGCATGGCCGGGCCTGATGGCTTTGCCGAGCTGCCCCGACACGGTGCCGTCAGCCAGGCGCCGGATGTGGAAGACGAGTTCGACTTGCTTGAAGGAACCATCGAGCTTGAAGGTCGGGCTGAACTCGCGCGCAGGATAGCCGGAAAACTTGACGCGCACATATTGGCCCGGCCGAAACTCGAGCGGCGCTGAGATCGTCAGCACGACTTCGGCGATCTCCGGCGAGAGCTCGTTGATCTCGGTGACGGCGCCCGCCCGCTTCATCGGTAGCGGCAATTCTTCGAATTCGATCTCCGCATCGCCTGCGACAGCGGCCTGGCAGGCGAGCACGGTGCGGCCATGGCCCGAACCGCCGTCATCGACCGAGCCCGAAACAACAGTCACCCGGCAGCTCTGACATTGTCCCGATCTGCAGTCGTGTGGAACGAGGATCGAGCCGCCGAGCGCCGCGTCGATCAGGCTTTCGCCGGTGCGGGCTTCGACGAGTTTGCCGTTGATGACGAGCCGACAATGCCTCTTCATCGCGAGGCCTCTAGGCGCTGCGAATTTCGGCGAGCAGGCCGCTGCTCGCCGAGCCAGAATGCGATGCGCGGAGGAGGACGAAGCCATGCTTCAACGCCGCCGCGCCGTAGTGGCCTCCGGTCGAGCACGTCGCGCCCATGAGACGCCTATTTCTGCGACACGACACGCACCGGGCGGTTATGGCTCGCATGCCGCGTCTGTGCATGGTCGTAGACGGCGACCCACATGTAGAGATCGTGGCCAGGCACGAAGGCTTTGTCATATCTGCCGTCGCTTTTCATGTTGCGCGTCAGCTCGAGCGTCCAATGTCCGTTGCTCCATTTTGAAACTCCGGTGACATTGGCCCGTTCTCCATCGTTGTCGCCAGCAATAATCACGCCGGGCAGGATCGTGCCAACGGGAATTCTCGCGTCGACCTCTGGAGTATAGGGTTCGCTCTCCCAATCGAACATGTACCAGCGGCCGTTCTCGTCGTCGTTGCTGTCGGGATCAAGATCGAATTTGCCAAGGGCAGCGACCTGCGCCCTCCAGTCCTTGGGGAGCCGCACAACCGTGACGGGCCCCTTGTCGTTCCTGTGGATGAACTTGAAGTTGTACGAATAAAGAGAGCGACCAGGCTTGTTCCAATAGCCGCCCTGGTAGCGGGCATCGTAATTCTGTTCGTCCAGGGTCGGGGCGTAGGGCGGGCCGATATATTGGCTGTCGACACGCCCGAGCATGCCCCCGCGCGACGCCTTCCACTGCCACATGTCTATGTAGCTGCCATCCATCGTGTAGTGGAAGCCCCGGCCGTTGATCGGCATCGGTTTGCCGGGCAGCGGGTTGGCGCCGAGACCCGTCGCGCCTGCGCCGCCGAGCGATGGATTATCCGAGAAAATGACCGCCAGCTTATCCTCGTAGAAGTCGGCGGCGTCTTGCAGGCCCGCATGCTCGTCGAGGACGTGCCAGCCATCCTCTTGCTTGACGATCGGAATGCGGCGCAGGGAGCGCGTGGGATCCTCCCAGCGGAAGGCAAAATAGATCTTCTGCCCGTCGTGCAGGGCGCGCACCTCCACGAGCGATTCGCCCAATCCGCCGAGATTGGCACCCTGCTGCGTGTGGATGAAGACGGGGGACGCGCGCGACCAGGCGGGATCGCCCATGGCGCCGTCGAGCTTGGGCGCGGCGCTCACCCGCGCGACGACGAGCGTATCGCGCGTCGCCCAGTCGAGCCCGGCGACGCCGCATGCGACTGCCACTCCGATTACAACGGCGACGAGAAGAGGCCTCGGCCGCACGGCCTTCGTGATCACGAGCGGCGTCGGCCGAAACAGGCGGAAAATCTGCTGCCAGCCGCCATGGAGATAATGCGCGCCGACATGCGCGAAGATATAGCCGAGCCCGACGAAGGCGGCGGTCGAATGGAGATAAGCCCACCAGCCGCCATAGCCGA
>NZ_JBBIAM010000247.1:0-5092 GCF_054185185.1 Bradyrhizobium sp. UFLA05-153 | reverse complement strand
TCTTGGCTTCTGTCAAACGCTTCTGTCACAAAGCTCAGCAGACTTTATGTGGCGAACTTTAGATTCACGTGACTAGCTTGCGGGCGGCGGCTTCGGGGTTGGCGTGGGGTCGTTCTGCGGTGAGTTTCATCGGTATCCGATAGCTGGGACCACCGGCTTATTCCAGTTGAAGTCCGGCCGGACATCCGCGCCGTGCCTTCCGCACTTCCAGCAAACGAAGCGAGGCTCGATGTCCGATAGCCGTATCTCATCGGCCCAGCGATCGGCCGAGAGCGCGATCGAATGGCTGCACCGGTAGTCGGAGCAGTAGATCAAGACGCCGCGCACACCCATCATGCGCATGTCGCCGAAGGTGATTTTAGTCGGGCGGTGACCAGGCGGTGTACGGTTCTCGTGGCGGGCAGGCTTGCGCATGCCGGCATGAAAGCGCCGACGTGCGCACCTCGCAAATTATCGATTCCTAGCGGCTCAGAGTGGCCGCGAGTTACTGTTTGTCGTGGGTGTGGAAACACGGCCCGCAGTTCACGCCGGCGGGCCTATCCTTTCGGGAATGCTAGAAACAGCTTCACGATGAACCAGAGGATGGGCGCCCAGATCAGGGCGAGTATCAGGCCCATGAAGGCCTGGCTGGTCCGAGTGGAACGTTCATTTGCGCGTCTGCCAACCATGATCGCACTCAGGTGGCTTACAAGATGGATACGAGCACCAGGAGGCCGCCCGCGGCCAGTATCCAGGACAGGAAATGGATCATTCGTGTTCGGTCGCGCGTCATGTTGCGCCTCCGACTATTGCCCATCTCGAAGCAGGCGCCTGACCGGGGGCAGGACATTGAGCCAGATCAAGGCTCCCCCGGAAGCTGAATTGAGGTCGGGACAGGGCGCGGACTTCGGTCCGCTTCAGAACTCACGCCCCACCGCGGGATGGCTGGGCGATGCCGGCACTTTCTGCTCAAGCTGGGTCGCCGCGGCGCGGTGCTTAAAGTGGTCGAGGACGAACAAGCGTAACGTGGACGACAAATTGCCGTGCAAGCGGTTGCGGTCGATCTCACCGGCCAGATCCGAGAGCGTCGTGTTGCGCAGGCTCGAAATCTCCTTCAACCCGGTCCAGAAGGCCTCTTCCAGGCTGACGCTGGTCTTGTGGCTGTCGACGACGATGGATCGTTTCATGACGGGGGATTTCATGGCTCTTCCTCGCGCTCGATGCCCTGCGCCAGCCGGGCCACTCCAATCCTGCAAAGCAGAACGGCCCCGACGCGCGAGGCTGGCCGACACGCCGGAGCCGTTCCTCCCTGCGCACCGCCGCACGCAAAATGACTCTACCGGGAAAAAGTGGCAATATGAGATGCTCTCTGGGAGTAACCCCTGAGGTATCTCCATAGCCCTTGACGGCGGACTCCTCGTCAGAGTCTGATCCGCGCCAAGGGGCGGCATCAGCGCGTCATCAACGAGCGCGTGTGCATGCGATCGCATCCGCCGCAGTCCGGTAGTTCAGTGACATGGCGATCAGGGCATCGCGGGCGAGATCGAGTTCGCAGCCTTCGGCCCATTCCAGACACGTCCGCTCCAACGCGCGCAGCTCGGCTTCCCGGCTTCGATCGGCCACGCGAGTCCATGCCCGTATATTGGACCGATGTTGGACATAGCGGAGGAGGGAACTCGTAAGTCTTTGATTTTGCTGGCGCTCCCTAGCGGAATCGAACCGCTCTCTCCACCGTGAAAGGGTGGCGTCCTAACCGATAGACGAAGGGAGCAAAACTTGCGCCGTGCCGGGGCCCAACGAGTCGTGCCCGGAATGCCCTGAGGCGGGCGAACGTATAGTGGCCTTTGGCCGGTGGGGCAAGCCATTCGGGAACGTCTTTTGGGACCGGCGGAGAAACCTGCCCCCGGGAAAGTTCGGAGGCAATTTCAACGGTTTCTTAGGGTTCCCTGCGCTAGCTCTGGAGGAGGAGATTTCCAACCGATGGCCGCAACCAAGAAGCGGGCAGCACGTAAATTGCTGTCCCAACATGCCTGGATCACGCTCGACGGCGGGTTCGCGGCGCGGCATTGCCTCGTGGCTGACATCTCCACCTCGGGGGCCCGCATCACGCTTGACGAGGATGCGGCTCAACTGCCCGGCGTCATCCGGCTGGCCTTCGCGCGCGATGCCCGGACCGGGCGGAGCTGCCAGGTGGTCTGGCGGCGCGGCAAGTCCGCCGGGATCAAATTCATCTGACGCGCGGCCGCGCCGGCCCGGATGGAAACCGGACCGTGCCCGCGCTACAAGGCGGCATGCGCGCTTTCTCCATCATCTCCATCATCGCCATCGGCTGCCTCGCAATCTCGTCGGCTCGTGCCGAGACGGCGCGCCTGCCCACATCGGAGCGGTCGCCTCCGACCGGCAAAGTGCTGCCGCTCAAGGGCGCGGGGAGCGCCAATGGCTGCGCCGCCTACGGTCCGGGCTTCGTCAAGGTCGAGGGTACCGGAAGCTGCGTGAAGATCGGCGGCGCGCTCGATATCGGTGTTGCCGCCTCGAGCCGGCGCTAGCGCCGCATGCCGGCGAACGGGCTCTCGCTCGACATCGTCGTTCCCGTCCTGATCTATTGCGCGCTGTTCTGGTGGGTCGGCCGCGGCATGAGCTGGACTGCGCGGCTTGCGACCGCCGCCGTTACGCTGGTGCTGGTCGTCTGCGTGCTGCTGGTCGAGCGCGGCTGGCGCTAACCTTCACGACATCGGCGGTGCGACGTACTTTTCAAAGCCCGGCCGGCTCGCGAACTCTGCGAACCAGCGGTTCAGATTCGAAAGCGTCGGACGCGTGATGCCCTCGACGCCGAGCCAGCGCCGCGCATAGGCACCGAGTGCGATATCGGCAATGGTGAAGTCCTCGCCCTCGACGAAGCGGCGTGTCGCGAGTTGCTGATCGAGGATGCACCAGACCTCGGCCGCCGCGTTGGCGTCCTTCTGGACCTGCACCATGTCGCGCTCGGCCGGCGGCGTGCGCACGATGCCCCAGAACACGGGACGATCGGCCGGCTGGAGCGTCGAGAGCGTCCAGTCGAGCCAGCGGTCGACGCCGGCGCGTCGTTTCGCGGCTTGCGGATAGATCCGCGTGTCCTGACGATAGGCGAGACAGAGATAGCGCATGATGGAATTGGATTCCCACAGCACGTAGTCGCCGTCGACCAGCGTCGGGATGCGCGAATTGGGGTTCATCACGAGGTAGTCGGCCTCGCGGGTGCGGCCGAACTGCATGCCGGCATCGATGCGCTCGAAGCCAAGATCAAGTTCGGTCAGGCACCACAGCACCTTCTGCACGTTGACCGAGTTGGCGCGGCCCCACACCGTCAGTTGCGGCGGCTTTTGCTGCGGCACGTTGCTCCTCCCGCGTTCATGCTTTGCTGCCGGTGATAGCGGAGTATCACGCATCGCGCGAGCGGCGTTCGCGAAGCCGTCTCATGCAAAAAGCTCCGCCGGGGGCGGAGCTTTCAGACACGTCCAACAACCGGCAAGCGTCAGTGGCCGAAAAACAGCCACAACAGAATGATCACCGGGATCGGCACGCCAAGCAACCACAGCAACAGCCCTCTCGCCATTCGCGTCCTCCTCCAGATGTCCTCGTTGAGGAGAGAACGCCGACGGGCAGGGCTCGTTCCAAGTGGAACGAGTGTGCTGTTACCAATGACCGGTGTTCGGCATCGACAGCCACGGCTCCTGCGGCGGCTTCGGATCGCCCTTCTGGAGCAGCTCGATGGAGTGCAGGTCGGGCGAGCGGACGAACGCCATGTTGCCGTCGCGCGGCGGCCGGTTGATGGTGATGCCGGCCTTCATCAGCTTCTCGCAGGTCGCGTAGATATCGTCGACCTCATAGGCGAGATGGCCGAAGAAACGATCCTCGCCATACTTCTCCTCGTCCCAATTGTAGGTGAGCTCGACCAGCGGCGCGCCGCGCGTCGAGGGTTGCTTCTTCAGCGCTTCGAGATCGTCCGCCGAGCAGAGGAACACCAGCGTGAAGCGCCCCTTGTCGTTGTCGATCCGCCGCACCTCCTTCAGACCCAGCGCATCCTGATAGAATTTCAGCGCGACATCGAGATTGCGCACGCGCAGCATGGTGTGGAGGTAACGCATGGTCTTTTTCTCCCTAGGCGGTCTTTGACTGAGGCGGGCTTGGTTCGGCCGTTCCATAGCAGCAAACGCGCGACGAGGGCAGGGGAGGAGCGTGCAACCGGCTGCATGGCAGGCTCGCGCTTCACGCCGCTGCTCGACGTTATGGCCGGCAAGGGTGTATCGTCGCCGCTGCCATGAAAAACGGGCTCTACTCCATCCACATCCACATGCTCGACGGCGTGAAGGGCCGCGACAGTGGCGTGCTGGTGCTGCGCGATGGGGTGCTGGTCGGCGGCGGGCCGTACTTCTGGTCGCGAGGTTCGTACACGGTCGGCAACGGCACATGGAAGGGCGAGCTTGCCACCAACCAGCATACCCCGTTTGCCGATCCCTTCGTCCGGCCTCTGTTCGGCGGGCAGGAGGTCACCAGCGGGTTCTCCGGAACGTTCACCGACAAGGAGGCGGAGGTGTTCGGCACCGTGCTGGTCGGCGGCAACCGTAGCCTGAGCTTTCGCGCGACGTTGAAGCGGCTCGCCGACATCTGATCGCGCACCGGAAATCGCCGCGCGGCAAAGCCTAACGAAAGCTTGCACCAGATCGGATAACCCTATTCGGTTAGGTTAAAAGCCGGATCGCGTTGCAGTTGCGACGCATTGCGATAGGTGTCGTCTCGCAGGCAAGCCAAACGCGAGAGCCAGACACGATGGCCATGACGCCACCTTCGACGCCGTCCTTCTACCAGGCCGACCGACAGACCTTTCGTCGTGTCGCGGTCGTCGGCACGTTGTTCTGCGCGGCCTTCGTGGTGATCAGCTTGTCGCTGCGTCCGCAGGTGGAAGACGGATCGCGCGTGCTCGTGAAGGCCGACCGGCTGGTGCGGACGGCGGGGCAACCGCCGCAGACGCACTGAGTGCGCCACCGCTCATTCGAATCCTGAAGATCATCTAGCCGGCCTTCGCTAGCAAGAAGGCGGTGGAGCTAAAGTGAGTTCGCAATCATCGATTCACTTT
>NZ_JBBIAM010000246.1:0-5131 GCF_054185185.1 Bradyrhizobium sp. UFLA05-153 | reverse complement strand
CCTGCACCCAGACGAAGTAGAGGCCGGCGAGCGCTGCGCTGCTCGCGAGCAGGCCGATGATCGGCACCGTCCGATGCGCCGACCAGGCGTAGACCAGAACCAACGTAAGAAGGGCTGTCAGCAGCAGCTGCGCGATCATCGGTATAGCCTCCGCGCAAAGAGATCGATCAGGATGGTCAGCGCATCGGTGATGCGTTGACCCTTGCCCAGCGAATAGACGCTGTACTCGATGTTCACCGGCACCTCGACAAAGCGCAGGCGGCTCTGCACGATCTGGTGCAGGATCTCGGACGCGTGCGCCATTCGGTTCTGTCGCAAGGAGATCGCGCGGGCACCGCGCGCGGTCATCGCCCGAAGGCCATTGTGGGTATCGGTGACCGGCAGTCCGGTGCTCGCGCGCGTGAACCAGATCGCGGCGCTGAGCAGGAGGCGGCGCGACACCGGCAGATTTCCGGGCGCGCCGGTGAGAAAGCGGCTGCCGAGCGCGAAATCGATGCCGGGCTGCTCCATCGCCTCGAGCAACGCCGCGATGGCCGCGGGGGAATGCTGGCCGTCGGCGTCGAACGTGACGAGTGCATCCGCACTCTGCTCGAGGGCGTAGTCGATACCGGTCTGCAGCGCGGCGCCCTGGCCGAGGTTGATCGGATGCCGAACGACGACCGCGCCTGCGAGCAACGCGACGTCGCCGGTGCGGTCGGCGGAGCCGTCATCGACCACGACGACCGCGTATCCGGCGCGGCGAATGCCGGACACGACGCTGCCGACCACCGGCGCTTCATTGTACGCTGCGACAACGACCCAAGGATTGCGAAGCCGACCGATCATGTCTCATCAACCCACAACAAGCACAAGACCGCAGGCGATCACCGCGATTCCTGCCAGGAGACGGGCCGACAGCGGCTCGGCGAACACCAGCGCACCGAGGATTGGCGTCAGCGCAAACGCGACCGCCACGAACGGATACGCGCGCGACAGCGGCGTGAACGTCAAAAGCCAGACCCACAGGACGGACAGGGCAGCATAGAGCACGATCGCGCCGATAAACGGTGCGTTCCGCAACAGCAGCAGCGCACGCGTGGACAAGGGGTACCCGTCGCTGAGGCGCATCGCGGCGGCCTTGAACAGGAGCTGGCCCGCCGCCATGCCGGCCGCGTAGGTGATGAGCAATGCGATCTGGCCGAGGTTGAGGCGCTCTGTCATGGGAGGCTCTTGTCCGAAGATGGGGGCGCCTTGCTCAAGACCACGCGCATCGCGTCGAACAGGTTCACCGGAATGGCGAACCGGTTGCCGGTCGGGCTGGCCGCGATCTTGCGGCCGAGCATGCGACCGACCTGAAAGGCGATCAGCGAGAACGGCACGAATTTCCAAGGGTGATCGGAACTATCGACGCGGAGGCCGACCGAATGGGCCAGGGACGCGATGCTGTCACGGTTGAAGAACCAAAGGTGCTGCGGAGGCGTCATCAGCCGCCAGTGCGCGCCGGTTGACCGCGCCGCCAAGGAGCCGAAGTCACCAGTCGTCAGCACGATGATTCCGTCCGGCCGAAGATGGTCCGCTAACAGCGCAAGGGCGCGCTGCGGGTCGGGCAGATGCTCGATAACGTCGAGGAGAATGATGACATCCAGGGTGCCAAAGGACTTGAGAGTCGCTTCGCTCAGTAGGCCGCAGACGACGTTCAAGCCGAGATCGCCAGCATGGGCCGCCGCGGCCTCCGCCGGCTCGATGCCGCTCACCTCAAAGCCGGAACGGCGGGCTTCATCGAGAAAGAAGCCGTAGGCGCAGCCGATCTCGAGCAGGCAGCCCTGTGGCTTGCGGTGCTTGATGAATTCGACCGTGCGGACGAACTCGCGCCGCAACACGGATTCGGCGCCGCGATAGTCGGCGTAGCCGTCGGGCTGACGGCCGGAAAAGTAGCCATCGTCATAATAGGCAAGGGCATCGAAGCTCGATGCCTCGGTGCGTCCCAGTCCGCAGTCATGACACTGCAGGATGTCGCAACCGTTCTTTGGGTAAAGAAACTGATGCGACGTCGCCCGACTGCACGCGGGGCACTTAAGCGTCAGCGCAGTTTGGTCGTTTGGCATCAGCACGTGCGCACCTTCAGAGCGAACAAAAAAACGCCTCCGGTGCCGAACTGTTCCTCCTGGCGAACGGCAACGGGGTCGCAGGCTGCCGGGCTCGCAGTTGCGAAATAGATCGCGCTCCACGCTCTCGCCGGAGATGGAGCTCATCTGTCAATCGGCTTGCAAATTGACCAAGCGCTATCCTTGTATTGCCGAAACCGCGCTGAAAAACCGGCAGAAGCAACCGTTCGATCCAAGCCATCTGCCGATCTTCGGCAGACAGACTTCGATATCGTACTCAGCGGTATGCTCCCGGCGGCGGTAAACGGAATCCGGAGGTAAGGGTAGCCGTGAGACAACAATGGCTCATGATAGCGCTTCTGCTTCGCATTTCGAAATGCCCCGTGCGGCCATTGATTGCGGAAGGGCTGAAATCGCGGCTCCGCCCTGGCGATTGGCGGAGATATTGAAGTTGATCGCCGAGGAGTGTGCGACTGATCTTTCCGCGATCTCGTGACTTCCGGGGCCTAGGCTATGTGAAAACTCAAAAAAGTCGAAGCGCGACGACAGTATTCTCGGGTACTATTTCAAAATTGAATGGGCTTGCGTGTGAGCGCCAAAAGCGGCCTTGAACCAATAACTAGTTCTATCGCGATCAAGAGGCTTCGAACTTTTGGTAGACGTTGAGGGCTATAGCCGCCCGCCTCAGCGCAACGGGCGGATCCTGCTGCCACTTGGCTAACGTCGGACGCGACGTCGCACTATGACTGGTGTGGTGCAAGGTAGGGCGACAACGGAATTAAATGTCAGCACCTTTGTTTTGGTCACGACGCTCTTCTGCGCCCTGCAATTCCCTCTGCGCTTGGTTCCAGAACTCGTCTTCGCGTCCTTCGGGTTTGCCCGCCTGCTCCCACAGCTCGAACGCGCGTTTACGTATCTGCTCTTCGGTCGGCTGAGCCATGATGAATTTTCCCAGAGCGCAGGTCCCGCCCTGTGCAGGAGGTACAAGGCGGGACCGCCGGGCCATTTTTGCTTGTGGCCCAAACAGCCAATTCGGGCTTAGGAGAGTCGTTCCTTCAGCTATGCCGCCGCTCTATCTTCACGTGCTACAGTTTTGAGCGCAGCCAGTCGCTCGCCGCTGCAACGCCCTCGCCTCATCACGGCGCCCGCATCCTTAACGTGCGGACTTTCACCCGTCCTCCTCAATCCAGCCGGTTGCGCGTGGGGAACCATCCAACAACGTTTCTACGTTCGAGTGGAAGTCCCTCATGAGTAACGAGCGGAACAGCCACCGTACCCCCGTCGTACTTTTCGCGATTGCGGTGACAATTGCGATACTCGCGGCGTTTGTCACGCTTGAGCGGATCTACACAAGGACGGCTTACAACGAGACTCCGCCTGGCACGACGGGCCTCGCTAAGCCACGCCCGCCACTGGACTGCGCTCCAGGTCAGCCGGTGCTAGACAACTGAGCGGCGACCTGTCCTGCCGGTCGGTGACCCCCAGGTAAAATCTCCAAGGGGCACATCCGAGGAGCACTCAATATTCCAGCGGTGCAGGCCGACGGCGCAGTCAATTGCGACAACAGCGAAACGTTCGTGTCGATGTTCTGTCCACTGGATAACTCCTTGCGAGCGAAGCGCCGCACCAGCGCGAACCTCTCAAAAAAAGGGCGGCCGCTGGGCCGCCTTTCCCCTTCCTTATGTCAAAAGAGATTACTGGCAGAGATGTTGCCGGCCGTCCGGACCCTTGAACGTGGCGCCGGGCGTGCAGGCAAGTTTGTTGTGGTCGGCGTAGGTCTTCCAGTCGCGGCCGCCATAGCCGTAGCCATAATAGTTGTAACTGTTGTCGAAGGCTCGGAAGGGCGCAGTTGCGATCGCCCCCGCGGTCGCGACCGCGCCGCCCACGACATTGCCCGCCACCTCACCGGGCCCGGCAGGCCTGCGATACACCCTCCCGCCCGGCAAGGCGGCGTTGGCGCTGCGCATCCGCTGGTTTCGGTAGGTCGCGTGACGCTGAACGTGGCGCTGGCCTTTGGCGAGAGTTTGAGATTCCTTGGTCTGGACCTGAGTGTACCTCCCGCCTTTGGCCATTTTACCCTCGGCCATCGCCGGACTCGCGAGCACGGAGACGACAATGGCCGCGCTGCCGAGGATGGCAAGACTTGCAGTCTTCAATCTCGTCATTGGACGTTCCCTCTCTTGTGATTTGTGATCGAGGAAAGTACGGAGGTCCGACGAAAGTTCCACACCGAGTGATGGGCCTTTCAAGTTCCCGAGAAAAAAATCAGCCGGCGCCCAGTCCGCTTTCCGTCGGAGCCATGCTTCCTTGTCGATCGAGTACCAGCCTGCCGGCTCGAACCGGGACACGACGAACACCACCGACGTGTCGTTCAACCAGAGACGAACAGGAAACGCCATCCTTGCTTTTCGGGGAAGCGAACCGGGATAAACGGCACGTTGCGGCGGCCTAATTCGTCTTCCAGTCCCTTGGCACGATTGTGCCAATCGTTTGTATCCCTGGTTCATCCGCAATCGCGTCGCGACTTCAAGGGGCTGGCATATACGTTGGGTGGCACAGCACGGAAGCGGCGGGTGAGCCGAGACGCAAGCAGACTGATCAACTGTCCCGCTCTAACCCGCCGCAACGGCGTGGCCGCCGCGCACCTGCGCGGTCAGCCACATCAGCCAACCGGTTATCGCGATAACCGCAAGATAGACCAAAAGCTGCTGCGTCGGCTGTTCGGTATAGCCGACTGCTGGCCCATCAGCGAATGACCGCGCGCCGCGTCCGGACTCGGGGGCATTGCAGACTAGATTTGCTCACACTGAGTTCTTCGCATTTTGACCCTGGCTGTGTAAAAACGCGAAAGATCGAAGCGCGGCGAGAACTACATTCTTCAATTCGCCTTTTAAATTGAGCGTGCTTTCGAGTTTGAGTGCTAGGACGGTCTTGGACGCATAACTTCTTCTATCGCCACCATGTGTCTCGGCGTTTTCACACAGGTGCGCCGGGAGACCGGCAAGGAGTAGGTGGTGCAAGTCCACTACGATGAAGGAATAGCGAAC
>NZ_JBBIAM010000245.1:0-5245 GCF_054185185.1 Bradyrhizobium sp. UFLA05-153 | reverse complement strand
GCCGGATGCTCGAATCGGGCTTGTCCGGATCTGCGCGGGGGGTGTCCAGCAATGGGCATCCCTACCGCGAACCAGGGTCAATCGCGACTGTGCTGGCCGAGCGGAAATTCCGGTGATGTCCGCTATGCTCTGGAAACGGAAGTCAGCGGGCACACGCGTTTTGCTATGCAAGCCCCTTGACCTCCATCCGCCAATGCAAGGGTGCCGCGAGACAAAACGCGACGTCGCGTGGTTCCTATGGACCTTTTGGGGTTCGCCACGCATGGGAGGAGATCATCACGTCAGAACCTTTGCAGCAGATGCCCGAACGTCGCCACGGGCCGGATCGGCAGCAGCCCCTCCCGCGCCTTCGGGAGTCTGGCGGGAGTCCTTCCCTCCACGAGCAAGGGAGGTAGCCTTGACCCCACACATACTTACCCATGGACTCCGCTGAGTCACAGAGAGGCATCGTAGTCGGAAGCAAGCCAGCATCCCGTACTTAAAGCCGGCGGCGCTGCGGCTCTGCCTCGACTAGGGCCTCTACTCACAAACACCCTGCGTCTGCTTTGAGGCACAGACCAACATTTGACCCTCACCGGAAGTTCGGGTCGGTGTCGGTGTTTATCTTTCGGAACGGCCCCAGCATCAGTCCTTGGCCCTTTTCGCTTACAAGGCGCAAATGCAATTGCAATCGATACTGACCTGCCCCAAATGCGGTCATCAGGCCACAGAGATCATGCCAACCGACGCCTGCCAGTTCTTCTATGACTGCCCGGCTTGCGGAACACGGTTAAAGCCGAAGCCCGGTGACTGCTGCGTGTTCTGCTCATACGGGTCAGTGCCATGTCCGCCAATACAAGAACACGGCAAGGGAGGCTGCTGTGGCTAGAGCCGCATTCGCCCCGCTTCGGATGTCGCCTGTTGGCCATCAGCGAAGTGGCCGCGCGCCTCGTTGATGTCCGGTCTGTGGGGTATAGCAGACTTGATTTGCTCACGTTGAGTTCTTCGCATCTTGACCGATAGCAGAACTCGGCACTCGGCGAGCACTATGGGACGCTAGGCCACTTTCCGACTACGTCTATAGGCCGACGCTGCTATTTATCCAGTCTCCGTGAACTGAAAGCGAATGCGAAGCGGCTTGCCGTCGTAAGCCACATAATCGAGCTCGACGCCGAGATTGATGCCGGGACTTACAGTACCCCTAGAAATGCCCCACTGCCGATCGGCCGATCCCGTGATAGGCTTCTGGCCGGGCTATGCGGGAGAGCGGTCATGCCGAAGGCTTACTTGATTGCTGAGCACATCATCACCGAGCCCGCTGTGTTTGAGGAGTACCGGGTCAAGGTTGGACCGATGATCGAAAAATACGGCGGGCGGTATCTGACGAAGGGCAGCGCACATCAACTCCCCGAAGGCGGCCATTGGGAGCCGGAGCGCGTTGTCATCATCGAGTTTCCCGATAAGCAATCGCTGGACGCTTGGTACAATTCACCTGAGTATCAGCCCCTGATTAAGTTGCGGAAAGAAAGCACTAGCGATCTCGACATGCTGATCACGCTTGAGGGCGTAGCCGCAACGAGTGAGGTGAACATGGAGATTACCAAAGTGCTTGGCTCGAAGTACGACGACATAGCGCCCGATGGATCGGAAGTTCGGTTGCTGCCGGAGATGACACGAGGCGGCATGGCACACTTCGCATTAGGCCCTCGCAATGTATCGAAAGCCGTTGCTCACAAGACGATCGAGGAGATTTGGTACTTCATACGCGGAAGAGGTCGCATGTGGCGCCGCCCTGGTAACAGCGAAGGTGAAGGGCAGATTGTGGACGTATTCCCCGGAGTGTCGATCACCGTTCCGACAGGCACACAATTTCAGTTCAGAAACGACGGCGATGAGGCGCTCGAAGCCATCGGCGTCACAATGCCACCTTGGCCCGGCCCTGACGAGGCTTTTCAGGTTAAAGGAATTTGGCAGCCGACCGTATGAACCCCGCTCTGCGCGATCGACAGACAGGACGCACGACGCTTGCCGGAAGGGCTGCTTCTGGCCCTTCTGCGAAGTGGCCGCGCGCCTCGTCGAGGTCCGGACACGCGGGTATAGCGGACTCGATTTGCTCACACTGGAGTTCTTCGCATTTTGACCCACAACGGACTCCGGCCACCTGCGCGAGAAACTAGGCGGGTATGGGTGCGCTGCGGTTCGGAGCAGTCTAGGGCGCGCCTCAATAGAGTACCGTACCAGCGTTTTCATGTATCGTCCGATTTAACCGGCGGAGATAAGAACGTGCGATATGCTTTGGTCATCGCGGTGTTGCTTGGGTCGACGCTTCTTGCTCAGGCGGAGCCTATCGATCGTAACAAGTGGATCGCGCAGACTGGAAGAGCGAGCAAATCCTGCCTCGCTAAATTTCGGCAGAAATTCGGGGAAGACAACGGACACCAATACTCAAACTGTATGACAGATCAAACTAACAAAGCGATCGATGACTGCGTTGGCAGTAGTGAGTTTTCTAGCTGTGTTTTGGAAAAATCATTGAGGGTATTGGAAGTCTGCGACCTATCGAGCTGCTGAAAGTACACGTTTTCAGGTTGGGCCTTACCTAATACCGTGAGGGGGACTCGAGAGGCGATTGAATAACATCGGTATGTCGCCTATTGGCCCGTCGCGACATATTGCATCGCGACACCAAGTAGGTCGCTAACGGGGCATAGCGGAAGTTGGTAGGCAGCCGTCTTTTGCAGAACACGACACTCATGACCCGACTCGGACTTCGCACGCTCTCTGGTTCTTTTCCCAATCAACCGCGTAGCTGCCCACGCCCAGCATCAACCGAGAGTCAGGGATCGATCAACTGGCGCCAAATGCACAGCGAGCAATACTTGTGATTGACCTACTCAGGAAGGTCTACCTCGTTTGATCAAATTGACATTCTCGCCTGCGAGTTTTGTCTCGGCTGTGGAGGGGCATGCCCGCTTTGGCCGCCGAGGCTCTAGGCCCAACTCCTACGAGGGTACCCTAGAGCTGGCTTCTGTTGCCCCAATGCCCAGGGCGCCGATGCGGCGATTTCTCCTTAGAGTTGGCGCGGGTTGGCCGAGGGCAGAAGTTGCGCACGCATAGTAAGAACTGAATTTAGTCGCCGAAAAACAATTGGGAGAAGTTTGGTGTGCTCAAGCTCTTTATGACCTCGGTCATCGCTATTGCCACCACGCTCGGTGTCGCCCGTGCCCAGTCCGATCTGGTTAAGCGAGGCGATTATTTGGTCAACGGTTTTCTAGCCTGTGGCAATTGCCACACGCCAAAGGGCCCAGATGGTGACATCTTGGAAAAGGCTTTCTCCGGCGGCGCGTCCTTTGACGAGCCGCCGTTCAAGGTAACTGCCTCGAACATCACGCAAGATAAAGAGACCGGCATCGGAAACTGGAGCGACGCCGACATCAAGAAGCTCATTCGCACTGGCGAAACGCCGAAGGGATGGCATATCGCCATGATCATGCCGACCGGCTTCTACCACATCATGACCGAACATGATCTCGACGCGGTCGTCGCATACTTACGTACAATCAAACCAATCAACAACAGAGTGCCTGATCCGATCTACAGGACCGCGCAAATCGAGACCGTCCTGCCCGGGGGCGAAAAGGCGTTCACGGAATCGATGATGAACGACAAAGTGGTGAAGGGTTTCTATCTTGCTACCATCGCGCATTGTATGGCGTGCCATACACCGATGGGACCGGGAGGGCGCGAGTTCGCCGACAAGCTCGGCGCGGGTGGCTACGAGTTCCGCGGCCCCTGGGGCGTCTCGGTTTCACGCGACATCACCCAGAGCAAAAGCAAGGGTATCGGCGAATGGACAGACGCCGAAATCAAGCGCGCAATCACCCAAGGCATCAGCCGCGACGGTAGCCGTCTCAAGCCACCGATGGGCTTCCACTACTACGCCACGATAAGCCCAGATGATCTTGATGCCGTGGTCGCCTATCTGCGCACGCTGCCGGCGAAGGAGTAACGCTCGAACTGCCGCAGGTCGCGTCCCGTCGAGCCCAAACTGAACCGTCGAAGCAACGGAATGCCAAGCGTCGTGCGGTAGCCGGCGATCTCCGAAGCGATCTTTGTCGGCAGCGACGGGGCATTCCGCGACGATTGCTCCGTTTTGCTTTAGTCCGCGGTCCTTTCTATCCGCTTCTCCAGTCAAGGACGTAGTAGTCCGAGGAGCGTTGCGAGCCATGCTTCCAAAAACGAGCCACGGTTTTCCTGACCGTTGACGGTACGAACCGCTGCTGCAGCGGTTGCGAGCCCAAGCGAGGTGAGGTCCGTGGTTTCTCGCGATGCGACGTGGCGTGAGGTGGCGGTCGTGTCGTCCATGGACTGTGTGACGACCTAGCGTTCACGCGCTGGATGAGCCTTCACGAACGATGACGCATCCGACTCTATATCCACCAGAACTTCCCCGGCGAGAATTTCGGGGTCTCCAAGATCAAGGTCATGCAAGCTTGCTTGAACAAATGCCAGTACTCTATCGTTCGCCGCGATGGCGCTTTCTCGGTCGTCGAATATCATCACAGCAACGCCGACGCCTTCGCCCCCGTCCAATACATAATAAGATCTGAAGCCGTGCGATTCCCTTAGGATCTGACCGATGCCACTTTTCGCGCGGCGAGCAGCATCCGCGACCGAACGAACCTTGGTGTACTTTCGAATGACCATGTACATGAGGCCACCTGCGCGTTTCCGGCTCCTTGCATCAAAGCATATCGGGCCATCACTGGACTAGGGTCTCCTTCCAGGAGATGTGTCAAACATGCGACCTCGTGGAGGGCAGCTCGTGGCGCAAACCGGACCTAGTCAGGGATGGATCTCTTATCGGTCAGAGATAAAGCCAAAGGCCCTAAGGAATTGCCGCGGCTGACAGGGCGAGGAAGGCGCACTCCTGCGTTGGGCAAGCTGAGGTAGAAAGCAATTCTACGCCCAGTCGCGCCGCATAGCGTGCGAATTATAAGCGCGGTTCTAATGCGCCATTAGGACGGGCAAATCCGCGTGCTCCATGATATAGCTGGTCGCGCCACCGAATATCATTTGCCGCAGTCTATTGCGGGTAAAGGCGCCTTTTATCAGCAGATCGCAGCCTTGTGCTCTGGCCGCATCAAGGACCGCCTCACCAGTGTCGCGGTCTTCCAGTTCAACGCTCACTAGTCATCTGGAACGAAAGTTCGTCACATTATATGATGGCTCGAATCTCTGCAGAGGAGAGCGCTTGTGGCGAATG
>NZ_JBBIAM010000244.1:0-5296 GCF_054185185.1 Bradyrhizobium sp. UFLA05-153 | reverse complement strand
ATCAGCCCCGGCACCCCGGACGCCCACCAGATCGAGTCCTACAAGGTGCTATCCGGCACAAACCCGACCGGCACCGCGGTGTGGTGGTACAGCGAGGGACAAGCCGGCACAAAGACCACATACTGCTTCGCGCCAGGATCGCTGACCTGACCCTTGGGGGCGGGGCTCCTTAGCGCAGCCGGGAGATCATCGAGACGTCGACGGCATATGACTTGGCGATCCCGGCCAGTGTCTCGCCGGCCGCACGGCGCTTGAGCGCTGCGCGAGCAGCGGCATCAGTTCGCGGGCCTCGACCTCGGCAATCGCCGCGAAATCGCGGCCGGTCTCCGCGATGCGGCCCATGCGATTGAGTTTCAGCTGCACATTCTCGATCTGATCCTCGAGCGAGGTCAGTGGCGCGTCCATGAAGGGGTTCGGAAGGGTAGCAGCGGTCATGGATCGGCCTTCGTTTCAAGTGCGGACCATTCCGCCGACGCTCGGAATTTCGCCCGATGCTCGCGCAGGCGCCGTGACGAGCATCACGGAGAGGGGGGCCGAGCCGCTGGCGCGTGACCGCGCTGCCGACCAACCGTTACCTACCCGCGCCGGCTGGACCGAGCGCCCCTTGAGTCGACAGCCGGGGTCGCAGCGTAGCGATGCGCGCGTTGCGCTGTTAATGATCTGTAGACTTTCGGCTCAGCCGCGAAATCATCGATACGTCGACCGCGTAGGACTTGGCGAGCCGCATGCGTAGGTCGACCACCTCTTTCGCGCGCTCGTCAGCGACCTGCATAGCGCGGCGCTTGGCATCGCGCAGACGAATGATCTCGGCCTTTGCCTCGCGCAGCATCGCGGCCGTGCGCTCGATCTCGCGTGCTGCCTCGAGGCAGAGCGGGGATCGCTCGGATTGCAATCGTTGCACCAAATTGGTCATGGGTCGGCCCACCCTCATTCGGCCAGGCGCGAGATCATGCTGATGTCGACCGCGTAGGACTTGGCGATGGACGCCAATGTCTCGCCCGCGGCGCGCCGTTTGATCGCTTCCTGCCGCTGGTAGTCGGACAGCTTGGGCTTACGGCCAAACTTGACGCCCTTGGCCCGGGCGCGTTTCCGGCCGTCGCCGGTACGCTCGCGGATCAGGTCGCGCTCAAACTCGGCAATGGCGGCCAATAGCGTCGAGAGCAGGCGGCCTTGCGAGCTGGACGTATCCCAAAGCGGGTCACCGAGCGACCTAAAGGCGGCGCCGGCCTTGCCGATGCGTTCGATCAGATCGAGGAGCTCGCGGGTCGAGCGACCGAGGCGATCAAGCTTACTAACCAGGACGACGTCACCGGCCTTCAGCGACGCCATCAGCTTGGCCAGTTGCGGCCGATCGGACCGGGCTCCACTGACTTTCTCGCGGTAGATCGTCTCGGCGCCGGCGGCTTTCAGGGCCTCGAGCTGGCCGGCGAGGTGCTGATCCTGGGTGCTGACGCGAGCATATCCGAGAATGGCCATCTGCGCGCTCCATTTCGCAAGTAAGTTTCGCAAAGTGTAACACGCTGATTTTCCACGTCCAACTCTTTCTTGCAAAACTTACAAGTTTCACAAATTACAGGCCGCGCACCGCGCCCAGGCCGACGCGCTGGAGATCGAGGCTTGTAATGAGAAGCTTCTAGGCGGGAAAATCTGCCCGATGGATGAACCAGGCAGCCACCAGTAACGTTGTAGCAGAAGGCGGGGGTAGCACCCCGCGACGCGATCGCCGGGTGAGAAGATCCGAGCAAATCGCAAGCCCCCCGGTGGTCGCGCTCCGACGTTATTGGCTGGTGAGCACTCGCCGCCACTTCTGGCCCCCTAGAAGTGACGGCTGGATGGCCGGCCGCCCGTCCCCCGGTGCATTCGCTGGGCGGTCGGCCGTCGTGCGGCCCGGCGCAAATCTACGGTACGTGCAGAAACATGCGAGATGTGTTTGTCGTGAGGAAGGTCGACCACGCTAAGCCCGATACGCCCGAGGTGTGGGTGTATGAGACCAGAGCGGACGCAGAGGCCAAGCTTGAAGCCCTCACACTCGACGAGTTGTTTGGTGAGGGCGTAATCGAACTCTACCGCCTCGAGACCAAGGAACGGACCGTACACTGACGGCCAAACGGGTGTCGGGCTCTGGGCCGCCATCTCGGCCGGCGGGGTCGGGCCCGCGTCGACCGGATCGGCGGAGGGGTGCGGATTTTTATTCTCGCGGGCCGTCTGCGCGTTACGCGGCACCCCCCCTTCGATCTCAATCAAGATCGTAGAAGGCGCTCAGAGCGCGCGGCCACCGTATCCTTAGTGCTGCTTAGTACGGATAGTAGCGCCGGTAGGGATAAGGGTTGCCGTAGTATCCGGCTCCCGGCCCGTAGCCCGAGTAGCCGTAACCCGGTCCGTAGTATCCGTATCCCGGCCCGTAATAGCCCGACCCAACGGCGGCGGCCGCAGCCGCAGCACCCACGACGCCAAGGCCAATCGCAGCCCCCGGGTAGAAACGACGACCGTAATAGCGACGATAGTAGACATCAGTCACATCAGAGAGAGTTGCTTGCTTGAAGGCCGTCACGGGTGACGATACCGGCGCGGCCGATGTGGCGGGAACCCAGCCGACCACAGCCACACCGATAATAGCTCCAGCGATTGTCAGGGAGGTGGCTTGCTTGTTCATGACGATTGTCCTTTTGCTGACTATCAGCAGCAGTTCATAGTCAATCCCGGCTGTTCCCACCCATTGACCTACATCAATCCAATGAGCTGCCAGGGCCTGCAGGGACACCCGTCGGGCGGGGCGGCGGAGGGGTGCAGGAAATTTCCCACAACCGCATGTGCGTTGGGGGCCCAACGAGCCGGCTTTTATCCGGGGCTCAGATCAGACCAAAGACGATGCAAATGCCGATCTCGATCAGGAGGGCCAGGCCCGTGATCGCGGTCACAAGAAACACATCGCCCAACGTTGGAACGTGCATGGCTCGCCTCATCACTCTGCGAGAGGCGTTAGAGATTGCGAGGATGAGCGAGAGTTCTGACTCAATCAATTACAAGGGCGGATTGCCCCCTTCGAATGCCCGCTGCAGCACCAACCAGGGACCGGCTCAGCGGGGGCAGGGATCTCAGGTACGAAACCACCGACCTCCACGGCCCTCGGCATCCTTTGAGAGCTTGAGCCACTCGGCGGCCAACCGCAGCCAAGTTTCTTTGTCCAGCGGGCTGAGAGCCTTCTCCGCGTGTTGGCGGCATTCCTCTGCTTCCTTGCGGAATCGTTCTGCGTCCGTCTCGGCCATTAGGAATACCGGGGGTGAGAGGAAGCGAGGCCCGGCAATGGAGGCCAACCCAACCGGGCGTCGCAGCGCCAATCCCGCTGGGGTATCGACGAAAGCGAAGGATCGCATGGCGGGCTGACAACAGCCTTACGCGATCCCAAACTGAAACTACGACCGTCACTCCGACCAAGTTCCGTCAGCGGATTGTTCAACACGCAAAGTCACAGCGTTATTCACCCGACCCACTCCACAACATCGTAACGAGCCTCAGAGAGGACGGACGACCACCACCCACCACACCCACCAGGAGGACCGAAGGACACGGAAGAAGAGGACGCGCAGTCATATTGTGGGACTTTTGGGCGTTTTTTCTCTATAGAACAATGGCTTGGCTGCGGATTTTGGGTGCACCAGCCGAAGTTGAGTGCTTCTCGCGCCGCTCCCTCATATTGAGCCAGGACCAGGATACTGTCGTGGATCGGGATGGACGGGATTCCTTGCGCGATGAGGCGATCGACGGCGGCCAGCATGATCTGACTGTCGAGGTACATCAGCCGCATTCCCGCGTCGCTGCACAGCATGGACGCGATCGGGGCGTGGCGGGCTTTCAGGGCCTCCAGGAGGCGCGCGGCATCGTTGCGACTGGTAAACACCACTCTGCCACTGCGAGCGTCTGTGAGGGACGCTATCGCCGCCTGTAGGATTGTGGCGTTGAAGGCGGTCAACAGGCCCAGCTTGCCCTGCTTGCGGGTGAAGCCGGGGATCTCATATGGGTCGCCGTCCATCTTGGCGCCGCAGACGCTGTAGGCCAGCGCAACATGCATGCTGACGAAATCGAGCTCGACAACCTGCTCGCCGTTTAAGGTCGACAGCAGGCGCGCGGATCCCGGAATGTTTTGGGCTGGGCAGTAAAAGCGACCATGGTGCTTGTCATCAGAGGTGAAGACGCGGCGCCCTCCCATCCGGTCCAGCCGGAGTTTCTGTTGCACCAGGTGCGGACCTTCGAACTCGTTGTACTCGAGGCGCTCGAAGATCAGCAGTCCATTGCTCAGCACCAGCGCACCAGTTTGCTCAAGCCCAATGGAGATGCTCTCGAGCATCTCGTTGACACGTTCAATCTGTCGTGTCCGGCCTTTCATCGTCCGCCGCAAAGGCATGAGCGATCCATCTTTGCGTGAGCGAAGGATGATCGGATCGGACGGCTCGTAGGTCGGGCGTTTTCCGTGCTTGTTGAAGATCTCGGTCAGGGCCGGCGTTGCGTTCAAGATCGATTGCCGGCCGCGGTGGCCGGGTTTGGTGCGGTTCTCAAGGGCCAGTCCAGCGCTCTCGATTGCTGCGACGCCGGACAGCACGCGCCCAAGTGTGGTGCCGCGGTATTTATGCTGTCGGTGCCGCGAGTAGCTGAGCGGTCGACATTCCTGGTCCGCAAGCGCGATGTTCGCGAGCAGCATGTCGAGATCCCGCTCTTTCGTCGCGGAGAAGTGACGCAGGCCACACGCGCGGGCCAGCCCGGGGACATAGCAATTTGTGATTAGCGGGCGGTCATGCTTGACTTGGTTGTCCCAATAGTAACCGGCCATGATCGGCCCTCGTTCTTTGAGGGCACCGATCAGCGCGCTTGCCTTTCAGGCGAGTTGCGTGCATATTTCGATCACTGCTTAAGTGTCGATGCCCAAGTAATCCAACGCCTTCGGTTGTGGTGGCCGGGGGCGTTGCTCGTTTCACTGTGCGGCCCGGTTCGCGTTTGTGGGGTGGTGCTGTAATCACTGCTCAAGCCACATGTCTTGATGCCGGGTCTGCCGGAGCAAAACGGACTGAGCGAAACTGCGGGTGGGGAAGGGACCGGGCGCGGCCTCGCCGAGGCCGATCTGGAATAGGCCGTCGTCGCGCTGGACGATCGCGTCATGTGACATCACCATTGATGCAGTCGACTCGGCGACGAATGCGCGGGCGACGAGGGATTCTGATCGTGCTGCTAGTCACGTGAATCTAAAGTTCGCCACATAAAGTCTGCTGAGCTTTGTGACAGAAGCGTTTAACAGAAGCCAAGA
>NZ_JBBIAM010000243.1:0-5439 GCF_054185185.1 Bradyrhizobium sp. UFLA05-153 | reverse complement strand
ACAAGCGATTCATCCGATTCAAGATTCTTCGATCGAGCCTCCCGCAAATGAATCAAGCACTTGTGGGTAATTGAAAGGTGGCTAGACAGCTTACGCGATCATGGCTGGATCGAAGGGAAGAACCTGATAATTGATTTCCGAAATGCTGAAGGGCATCCCGAGCGCCTGCCGCCTCTTGCAACCGAGCTTGTTGCCCTCAAGCCCGATCTGCTGGTTGGCCCGAGCCCTCAGGTAGCCGTAGCCCTGAAATCGGCAACAGCTACCATTCCGATCGTATTCGTGGCTGTCGCCGATCCCGTGGGGCTCGGCCTCGTGCAAAGCCTGTCGCGACCGGGAGGCAATATCACGGGCCTTTCGACCTTGGTACCCGAAAACTTCGTCGAGAAACGCCTCGAAATCCTCCGCGAACTCGTTCCCGGCGCCTCGAAAATCGCGCTCTTGGTCAATCCGAACAACCCAATGCATAGGCTGATAGATGTGCCTCGCACAGCACGGAAAACGAGAATGACTCTGACGATAGTTGAGGCGACCACCGCCGAGGAACTCGATATCGCCTTTGCCTCGGCTGCTGCCCAACACGCCGATGCTATAATTGATATTGGCGATCCTCTCACCATCGTCCAAGAGGCTCCGCGAGTAATCGCGCTCGCGGCGAAGCATCATCTCCCGGCAAATTACCAGTTCCGAAGTCAAGCTGCCGCAGGCGGATTGATCGTGTACGGCCCCGATTTCGCCGATCTGCTTCGCCGTGCAGGCGACTACGTCGATAAACTTCTCAGAGGCGCCAAGCCTGCCGATCTGCCGGTCGAGCAGCCGACCAAATTCGAGCTAATCATCAACATGAAGGCTGCCAAAGCGCTCGGTCTCACCGTGCCGCCCTCGTTGCTCGTCCGGGCCGACGAGGTTATCGAATAGAGATGCGAGATGCCGTTTGCTACAGGCGCATGAGTCAGGTAATGGCCCATCGCGACATATTGCGCCGCGCATGAACTTGGTCGCTACAGAAGCAAAGCAGACATGACCTTCGTCGCGTCATCGGCCGGTTTATGTGTACACGGCCTCGTCGATTCAATCGCAGCGCAGTACATGAGCGACTCCACTTCTTCGCGCCTCACTAGGCCACGTTCGATAGCGATCTCGAGAAAAGGTCGATGTTCATTGAGCGCCGCTCGTACAGCCGCGGCGATACTGGCGTACCCGAACTCAGGTACCAGTGCTGTCGCTAGCGCACTCGACGCCAGCAAATTCTGCCGGGACCGATCTTCATTAACCGTAAGCGAGCGCACACACCGCTCGAGGAAGATTGTCGCCGAACGTTGAAGGAGGATGATGGACTCGATCAGGCGATCGCAAACGAGCATGTCGTAGCAATTGATCTCCAGCATGCCGTGCTGGCAGGCTATCGCGATGGCAGCATCGTTCCCCAAGATAGCAAACGCTGCTTGGCAAACCGCTATAGGAACAACTGGGTTTACCTTGCCGGGCATAACCGAAGATCCAGCCTGGATCGCGGGCAACGCAATTTCGCCGATAGCGCCGCCGGGACCCGACGAGAGCACAATGAGGTCATTGGCAATCTTCCAGAGGGAATTCGCTGAATTTCGAAGTTCGGCTGATAACCGCGCACACGCGTCTAAATTCTGCATCCCATCGAATACATCGGCAGCTGGCTTGATTTCGTCACCAATCAAGGTCGACAAGTGTCGGAACACCGCCTGTTTGTAGCCAGGTTTGGAGTTAAGTCCGGTACCAACTGCAGTCCCACCGAGTGGAAGGACCAGGAGTTGGCGCCGCAGTTCCTCCACTTGCTTCGCATGGCGCTCTAGGACCGCCTCATATGCCCCGAATGTCTGACCGAACAACATTGGAACGGCATCCTGCAAACATGTGCGGCCAAGGCGCAAGGTTTCGGAATGCTCATTCTTCTTTTCCGAGAAGGCAGCCGCCAATTGCATCAAGGCAAGCGAAGTACCTTGCGACACACGAAAGATCGCAAGCCTTACGGCCGTCGGAAGCACGTCGTTGGTGGATTGACCGAGATTGACGTGTTCATTTGGATGAATGAAGGCGTAGTCGCCAGCTGGTTTTCCGCTCAGCCGCGCGGCCACATTTGCGATCACCTCATTGACATTCATGTTCGAGGATGTGCCACCGGAGCCTTCGAGCACATCGACAATCAAGTGGACATCGTGCTTTCCTAAGCGGAGCTCTTGGCACGCTTTGACGATGGCTTCGGCTTGCTCCGCTGAAAGCGCGCCGATCTCTTGATTGGCTCGCGCCGCAGCTTCCTTTATCATCGCCATTGCGGGGACGAACTCAGGCAACGTCGCGATGGTACGGCCCGTTAGTGGAAAATTCTCCACAGCCCGAAGAGTATTGATGCCGTAGAGCGCGTCCGCGGGCAGCTCCCTCTCACCGAGAAGGTCTTCTTCGATACGAATCTGCCCCATGACGACAACGCTTTCGTTTTTCTTCGAGTGGCCATCGATATCAGTGATGCTTATCGCCCACGCAATTTGGCCACGGCCGCGATCGGACAAAGGTCAATTCGTAGAGAGGCTCCGGTGAGCACCGCATTGATAATGCCTCTCCAGAATTTTGCGATGGTTCCGCATAGGCCGATCTATGAGGGTGCACGCCCTCTTCGCGGTTAGAAGAATATCGACGTGGAGACCAACAGATTCAACGCATGTCCCGTTCGGGGGGTATATGTGATGCTTGTCGGGTTATTGATATACGTCAGTCCTACGCTTGAATATATGCCGGGTGCCAAATGCGCTGTATATGTTCCAGAGATCGCCGTACTGTCGCGATGCACAAGGTGCTCCTTGGCCAAGGCCGCATCCACTGCAAAGTTGCTCCACGCGGTGTTTGTGGCAACCACAGCAATCTGATCGTGTGGCCGGCTGTCAAACAGTCCCTTCGCATAAAGACGGAGCTCGTAGTACTGACTGACCCTGTTTAAGTCAGGCGGCGCGTACATCACAGAAAATCCGCCATAGATGCCACGAGCCGCCGAGCCTTGGGCATCAGACTGCCAGAGTTGCCTGTCCGCCGCGACGTAATAAACGCTATTTGCGTTAGCTCTCGGTTGCGTCGGATACTGCAAGTCTTTGTAGCTGCTATTGTTGAAACCGGCACCTGCCCGCAACCAAGTCTCGGGCGAACCCGGTGCAGCTCTGTTCTTGTAACCGGTTTCGTCAAGTAGAAGAACGCCCGCGTTGGTCGTGCCCCAATATAAGCCGGTCGGATTTTCGACGATCTGCGCAGATTGGCCGTCTGGACTGAGTGAACGCTGCAGCGAGATCCTGTTGTAGAAGCCATCACCAAAATTGTACTTCAGATTGAGAGCTGGCGTGGGCGCGGCATTGTTGCTCATGCCTGCTTGGTATAGGATATTCGATGAGGCTCCAAAAACGTTTACTGCTGCGTTTCCTCCGACCACAGTTCCCACGAACTCATTTATGTTTCTGAGATAACCCATTTTGAGTTCAAGCTTGCCGTCGAAAAACGTCTGATAATAGGCGAGCGTATTGATCCCAAATCTGTCTGGGCCCCCGGGCTTCCATGTCCAATATTGCTGCTGGGCACCCACGATGATCTGACCATCGGGAATCCCAAAGCGGCTAAGATCATAGGTCACGATCATGAAGTTTAGGGTATGAAATGTCGGATTCTGGCCAATATATAGCTGATCGTGGATGGTGCTCCTGGCTGCATTCGGCAGCTGATTGGCCACGAATGTGTTTACTGTCCCGCCGACATAACCGACCCCGACGTCTGCCAACGCAGATCTAACGCCGCCGTAATCCTGATCGATCGTATCGGCAGGGCCAGGAATGTTGAGCCACATGCCTTTTTCGCGCAGGTTCTCGAACCTTGCAAATGGATCGGCTTTTAATTGAGTTGTGTTGTTTACAAGAACAACCGTGCTATCGGGTGATGCAAGAGTGATCGCTTTTTGTGCGCGCGCAAAGCTACCGACGGGATGCACTGCTCCTTGGGACCGGTAGCTTCGGGGCTTGATAGCGCGATAGTCCTTCTTTTGAAGTCCTCCCTGAGCAATCTGATTCGGAGTGCCGCTTTTGGGGTTAGGCACGTTGGCAGCGTGTGCCGGCGCCAAGCCGCCGATGGGACTCGCCGCGAGGGACAGCGCGACGGCAAGCCATCTCTGCGCGTTGGCTTCATGAAGCATCGTTTGTAGCGCGCTAGCCGCGAGACGAAGCAATAGGCTGGCCCGAAGCCTTGAGATCTTTGAAGCCTGAATGCTCGAGACGGCGGAGAGCGCATCGGGAGTAGACCTCTTGGCTGCAGATGACGAGATAGTAGATCCCTCAGGCCCGACGGCGCAGCCAGATCTATATTGCATCCCGACTTCCTTAACGCGTGAAGAACGACTTGTTGCTGAGCGACGATTGCCATGTGTCCGACGTTTGCATCAATTGCTAGGGTTGGTAGGTGACACCGGCCGCAAGGCATTGCTTCGCGATTCGGCTCCTCAACGCTCGAAGGTGTCGCCGCGATCAATCGTTACTCGTTTCGCTGGGATCTCGCGCGCCTCACGATGGATAAAGAGCTAATTCAGGACGTGGGCTCGTCTACCGACAAAGTCACGCGCAAAGCCCATCTTGACACCGTCGCCACGAGGTCAAGAAGATTGGAGTAAACCACCTGCTGGACGGGTTTATCGTCCCCGCTCACACACGCTTCTCAAGGGTAGAAACGCGATTGCCGGGAGGCACTTTCAAAGCGGCTAGCCGCCATTGCTGATGGGAATGACGGCATGGCAAGCCGATATGGCCTCATAAGAACCGGCGCAGTTTTTGATTTGAGAGCGCGCAGCGCGCCGCTCGGAGACATCGTTGAAATGCGATAACGAAGCAAGCCGAATGCTGCATGCAGCGATTTGGCGAACAAAGGCAGGGTCTACATCAACCGGATCGCGGCCAATCTTGTGGAGGCGCTAGGCAACTTTCGTGGCTGGTTCCTTGGCTGCCTTGATGCGTGTTACGCTGCTCTGACCATCGATGCTGACGGGTACTTCACCGGCGACGGTGGCGCGACGAACGAGACGATGCTGGTCGCCGTAATCGTTCACCGCGTAATGCTGCGTGGCGCGATTGTCCCAGATCGCTATATCGCCTTCCCTCCAGCTCCAGCGGACGGTATTTTCGAGCGCCGTGATATGAGACTGAAAGACATCAAACAGCTTCTGGCCGTCGTATTTTGGGATACCAAGAAAATTTTGCACCAGAGCGCCGAGCACCAGCGTGCGTTCGCCGGTCTCGGGGTGCACGCGCACCACAGGATGCTCAGTCTGATAGATCGTCCTAGTGAAGACTTCGTCCAAGTGCTTTTTGTCGAGCTCGCTGACACGGTCCAGTATTGCGTAGTCAAAGGAGTTGCTGTGAACGGCCCAAAGCTTGTCTGCGAGCCGCT
>NZ_JBBIAM010000242.1:0-5440 GCF_054185185.1 Bradyrhizobium sp. UFLA05-153 | reverse complement strand
CCCTTCGCCAACGCGGAAGCCGCAGCGCGCAATCTCGTCGAGCTCGTCGCCGGCATCGAAGCCGTCCAAGACGGCCGCATCCATATCGAGAAGATCAATGCGCCAAGCACGCGGTCGAGCGCGGCTGGCTGGAGCTGCACGAATCCGGGACCTACGTCCGGCTCTCGAAGACAGACCGGCTAAGGCAGCGATTCGCGCCTTCTGGGCTGGGGCGCTATCTATTATTTCTCCGGCGCGGCGATTGTTTTGCTTGATCCTTCCGGAGCGCTCTGCATGCCCGGTGGGCTTTGCCCTTGCGGACTTTCGGCAGGCGCGCCACCTGATTTAGTGTCAACTGGCCCGGTCCACCCTTGAGGTTGCAACTGGCCTTTTTCCTCCGGCGGGGTAGGCGCCGCTCCGACGGTTGCGGAGGTTGGTCTGTTTTGATCGTCGGCAATCGCAAGGCCACAACTCAAAAACGAGATCAGGCATGCAGTGAGAGCAAATATCCGCCACACTAGAATTCTCCGGCCGAGGGTGGCCCAGCGGTTTGGCCGCCAGCCTGGTCCAGCTCCGGCCCTTACAGGGGCTCTGTGACCGGAGCACGTCGAGAACACACAAAATTGCCGGTTGTTCCGAACTCGTAAAAGCTCTTGAAATTCTTATCTTTTGGACATGCGTATGGCGTACGAGCTCTGCCTGGCGACCGCCGGCAAGTAGGTCCCATCGGGGCCGGATTGGCTTCATGAGGTGAAAGCGGATGGCTACCGGATGCTCGTCATTCGGGAGGACCAACGCGTGCGCCTACTCTCGCGGAACGGCACCGTTTGGACCAAGCGCTATCCATGGATCGCCGAGGCGGCGCTGAAGAACCGGCAGAAGCATTTCGTTATAGACGGCGAGGCTGTAATCCTAAGTGTCGACGGCATCTCCGATTTCAACTGTCATTCGGCATGCCCCTGACTCACTTTTGATGCAGTTTGGGGGATGTCTGGCGCTTTGATTGGAGGAGAATCAGCGCCATGCAGCAAGCACTCCACCGCTCCAGTCTGGTGCCGCGTGGGTTTGTTGTAGAGAATGCGTACTACGAGGGTGATAAGGCCATTGTTGTGGTCCGGGCGTCCGGGAGCGTTGGTCTATGTCCATCGTGCGGAGCGGTATCCCGGCGTGTCCATAGCCGCTATCGAAGACGCGTGACCGATTTGCCGCTCTCGGGGCGGATCGTCAAGCTCCTGGTTATCGCCCGCCGCTTCCGCTGCGACGCCGTTCTGTGCGGGCGCCAAATCTTCACGGAGCGCTTCGCCGAAGGGGTACTGGCACCATCGGCGCGACGCACGGCGAGGCTGGACTCTATCGTTCATCACCTCGGCTTGGCGCTCGGCGGTCGACCGGCAGCACACTTCGCAAGGCGGCTGATGCTGCCGGTGAGTAAGGATACTCTCCTGCGCGTGGTCCGACGCCGTCACCGTCCCTCGGCTGACCCGCTCAAGGTTATCGGCATTGATGATTGGGCCTGGCGGCGCAATCACCGATACGCCAGCATCATCTGCAACCTGGAAAGGCGCCGGATCGTCACCCTGCTGCCAGATCGTGAGCCCGCGACAGCCCAAGCCTGGCTCGCCGCTCATCCCACGATCGCTGTCGTTGCTCGCGATCGCGGCGGAGGATATGCGAAGCTGCGGCAAGGGCGCTCCCGCACGCGGTACAGGTCGCAGATCGTTGGCACTTGATGGAGAACGCTAGTCGGGCCTTCCTCGATGGCATCCGCAGATCGATGCGCCAGATCCGCAGCGCAATCGGGTCGACAACCATCGATCCCAAACTGCTCAGCGCGGCCGAGCGCCTGCAATATGAAGGATATCTTCGCCGCGAAGAGACCAATGCGACGATCTTGGCGCTGTCGAAAAGCGGAACGCCGATTAAGCAGATCGTGCGCCAGACTGGTCATAGCAGGAAGCTGGTTCGTCAGGTGATCCGTGGCGAACGCCACGATGTCTTCCGGACCCGGCAGAGTTCGCTCGATCAGCACCTGCCATGGCTCGATGACCAGTGGGCCGCCGGCTGCCGTAACGGCGCTGAACTTTGGCGGCGCCTAAGGGCGCGCGGCTTCCGAGGCTCTCTTCGTGTCGTCGCAGAATGGGCAACACGCAGGCGGCGGGCAGAAAAGGCCGACGCACAAAACCTTCAGCGGATTCCGTCGGCCAGAACGATCGCACGCCTCATGACGATCGGGCGGGACCTGCTTACGAAAGCGGAGACCGTCACGGTCGCGGCGATCGAAGCTGGCGTACCAACCCTGGTCGAGGCCCGCGAGATCATCGCCGAATTCCACATGATGATCAGACGCAAGGCCGAGGCGGGACTTACTCCATGGGTCGAGCGCGCCCGCGCCAGTCTCGTAGCCTCGTTCGCCAGCGGCGTCGCGAAGGATGAAGCAGCGGTTCGGGCGGCAATCACCTCGCCCTGGTCAAACGGCCAAACTGAGGGGCAGATCACTCGCCTCAAGCTCGTTAGACGTCAAATGTACGGTCGTGGGAAAATCGATCTGCTTCAAGCCAGACTAATCGGCGCAGAATAATCGGAGCTGCACCAAAATTGCGTCAGAGCCAATTTTGCATGCCGAATGACAATCCGGAAATCGCTCATCGAGACCGGGGTGCCGCCCACACCTGAAGGAAAGGCGGAATTTTCGCGATGTCAGCAGGAAGCCTATGAGGCGCGGCGAGCTGCGGAGACCGCGTGACGCACCGAGCGGCCGCCAGCTTGAGAAGAGGCCTGATCACATCAAGCTTGGTTTTCATCCCCGTCGATGCTGCCTGGCCTTCTTTCGACGCTCATCTAAACCGACGCCGCTCTCGTCGGGGAAAACCATCTTCTGGAAGCTTTCCTGGCCGTTGCAGTCTCCGTCCACCGCCGTGTAGACCGAATCGATCAAGAGTCGCGTTTCCGCCGACGCCGCGCGTCAGTCTAGCCCGCTAACTCCGGCTCATCACCCATCAACCGCCTCCTTGGCAGATCGGAACGCTTGGTGCTGCCAGTCCGATTGTCTGGCGGACAAAAAAGATTGTAGCGTGTTCCTTGGTCCTACAGCTCAACTGCCTGCGTTCATCGGCCAGAGATGCTCAGGTAGACTTGAACGTGCCGTTCATTCCGTTCGGACAGAATCCGCCTTTGCTGACTTCCATTTTGTCGGTCACGTAGACGATATGCAGCACCTCCGACGGTCATTGCCGTTGCGCTTTTGTCAAGTAGTACAATCGTTAGCAAAACGCCTGATGCACCGAGAGGTGCCAATTTCTGGCGGCCGGGCGCTACGCCAAACTAAACTTCCGTCTCATCGCGCTCGCGATCAGATGAAAGGTTTCCCGCCTGTTACAGCGAGCGTCGCACCGGACGTATAGCTTGAGAGCGGATCGGCCAGCATGACATAGGCGGTGGCGAGCTCAGCCGGCTGCCCGGCTCGTTTCATCGGCACCTGCTTGCCGAAGTTCTTTACAGTGTCCGACGGCATGGTTGACGGGATCAGCGGCGTCCAGATCGGGCCCGGCGCGACGGCGTTAACGCGTATGCCCTTTTCGGCAAGCATCTGGGCAAGACCACCCGTGAAGTTCTGGATCGCACCCTTGGTGGTCGCATACGCCAGCAGGATGGGGTTTGGCATGTCGGCATTCACGGAAGCGGTGTTGATGATGGCGGCCCCCGATTTCATATGCACAACAGCCGCCTTGGAGAGATAGAACATCGCATGGATGTTGACCTCGAACGTGCTCTGCCATTCGTCGTCACTGATATCCGCGATATCCTTGAACGTGGCCTGGTGGGCCGCATTGTTGACGAGGATATCGATCCCGCCGAGCTCATCGACGGCACGTTTAATGACGGCACGGCAGTAATCTGGCTTTCGCAAGTCTCCGGGAAACAAGACTGCCTTACGGCCTGCCTTCTCGACGAGAGCCTTCACCTCCTCGGCATCTTGATGTTCGTCGAGATAAGAAATGAGCACGTCGGCCCCTTCGCGGGCATATGCAATTGCCACGGCTCGCCCGATCCCGCTGTCTCCTCCGGTAATGACGGCCTTCTTGCCTGCAAGACGGTCCGATCCCTTGTAGCTTTCCTCGCCATGGTCCGGACGCGGCTTCATCGCCGACGTCGAACCGGGCATCGGTTGCCGTTGATTGGGATAAGGCGGGCGCGGATAATCGAGCATGGCATTCTCCCTACGATCATCGGTAACACGGCATCCGCGGCGGAAACTCGTTGGCCACCGCGAGCACGGCATTCTCGTTGGTTTCCAGAGCAATCTTCTGCGCGAGCATCACGTCGCCAGGCACCAGGCGCGCTGAAGGCGCAAAGCACCAACCCACCCTCGGCGTTCCCGCCCTGTCGAGCTCGTGGACGTTCGCAGCCGTCCCATAGTTGATGCGGTACCGCTTGGCCGTATCGCAACCGACCACATCGAAGTACCGATGTTCATCGAACTGAGCGAGTTGTACCGGTGACAGCCACGCGCGCAGCAGCTGGCGGCCGCGGGCCTCTGGCGAGTTTTCTCCGATGAAGCTGGCATAGAGTTCGCGGAGCGTTTGCAGCCGCGAACCCGCCCGGCGTCGAGCTCCGAACAGAAGCATGGCCCAGCGCTCACCTAGCCGCCGACGAGGCGCGGGTAAAATAACGTCTCCTGGGCCGTCGGGTCGAACGCCCGCACTACGGCGACTTCGCCGGGCCCCGTCCGCGTTGCTGCAGCGAATCCCTTTTCGGTCAGTTTCTTGAAGCGCTGCTCCGCCTTGGCCAATGCTTCCAGGTCTGCCGCGTCAAATTCGTGCCGCATGTCCCCGCTGTGATCCAAAACAATCTGCGTAGGCATGGATGCTCCTCCTATGCTCCGCGATGATTGAGCAAACAGGCGGCGGGGCGCGACGTTCCTCCGCTCTCCGATATTCTTGTTGTCTCGGCCTGCCTCGAAAGAGGGCTAGGCTCAGCGTTCGCTCTTGCCGTTCTTGCCGTTGCGGTTGGTGAAGCGGGAGTTGCCGAGGCCGGTGCCGATCGTCAGCACGCCCCAGCGTTTCACGTCCTTCATGAACGGCACCTCGGACAGGCCCTGCACCACGCCGTCGTTATGCATGACGATCGTCGTGTCGTGTTCTCCGATCTGAGGGATGGTTTCGACCAGAGCTGCCGGCAGATTAAATTTACTGCTCTCCCAGTTGCCGGGTAGGTTCTGCGCGCCCTTTGCGATCGAGCCGTCGCTCTCGATGACGCCAGGACACGCGATGCCGATGAACGGCGCGAGCTTGAACCCTTCGTTCTCCGCCTTCGTGGTCAGGTTCTTGAGCATTTTGACGAGACGCTTAACGGCTTCCTCTCGGCTCGGTTCGTCGTCGGCATGACGCCACAGCTCGGACTTCCACACGCATGCCTTGGAGAGATCCGGCGCCTTCTTGCGACGCGTTTCTACGACGCCACA
>NZ_JBBIAM010000241.1:0-5609 GCF_054185185.1 Bradyrhizobium sp. UFLA05-153 | reverse complement strand
CACGCCATGCCGTTCTGGCGATCTATGGGATCCGTGAATACGCCGCGGCCGGCGGCCTGATCAGCTATGGCGCTAGTCTTACGGCGGCCATGACCACAGGCACCGTCGATGTCGCCTTCTTGACCGCGAGCGTGGCGGGCGTGCCGGCGGTCACGATTACATCCACGTTGGCGGCGATGAGTTCGGCAATGAGGGCAGGAAATCGCTCGTATCTTCCTTCCGCCCAGCGAAACACGATCTCGACGTTGCGGCCCTCTTCGTAGCCGTGCTCGCGCAGGCCCTCGCGGAACGGTCCGATGAGATTGGCCTCCAGAGCAGCCGTGGAGTTACCCATAAAGCCGACTCGCGGAATCTTTCCCCCATGCTGCGCGCGCGCAACGAACGGCCATACGACCACCACGCCGCCGAGAAGTGCGACGAATTTCCGCCGCCTCATGGAGGCTTTCCCTCCTGCACATACTCCGGGCGAGCTGAGGCTATCACATTCAGGGGCGGCGCCGAGGGGTTAATCTCGGAAATGCCGATTGTCCGGTTTTTGCCGGTTGAAGGAATCGGTTTGGACGTGATTCAAGCGCCCAAACTGAGGCTTCGGATCATGCGGTATGAACTCACGGACTTTGAATGGACTGCCACCCAATCGTTCCTTCCGCATAAGCCGCGTGGCATTCCCCGTGTTGACGACCGGCGCGTCCTGTTACTGTTGAGGAGAGGTCATCTTAGATTGTAAATCTTGTCATGCGAACTCGAAGGGTTTCGCCGAAAGGGACTTCTCAGCAGCTCAAGCTGCTACACCTGTTTTGGTCCGGATTAGATGTTGAATGACGGAAAGACTCCGGGAGAACCCGGAGTACCGCCGGCAAGTGGCGGCTTAGCGGTTTGTAATATACCGAGCGATTACGCCTACTCGTATTTCCGTCTCCTGATGTCGTAGGGGCGCCCGTCTCGAGAGAAAAACAAACGACGCGCGAGCACCATATCTTCGGAACCATTCGTATCCGCTAGCGCAAAATCGGACAGGCGCTTTAGGAAGGCGGCATCTGATCCAACTCAGATCCCGAACTGGAGCAAGGACACCAATATCTCGGAGTTTCTCGCGAAGGGAAAGCCTGGGTTCAATTTCATCGGCTACCAGGACAAGATCTATGGCGTGCCGACGGTCCTCCAGGGTGACTCCTTCGCCTATCTGCCGGAGAAGACCGGCAAGCTCGATTCCTACGCGGCCCTGTTCGATCCGAAGTGGAAGGGCTTCGTTGCGCTCGAGGACAACTACACCACAGCCGGTCAGAAGACTGCTCTCTATCTCAAGAGAGCCAATCTGGCGGAGATCAATAACCCCGACGATATGACCCCCGAAGAGGTCAAGCGGGTCGTCGACTTCCTGATCGAGAAGAAAAAGGCGGGACAGTTTCGCGTCATCTGGTCGAGCTTCCAGCAGGCAGTCGACCTCATCACCAGCAAGGAGGTCTCCGTCATCGATTGCTGGGAGCCGATGGTCTTCGCGGCCAAGGCGAAGGGCGTCAACGTCGAATACGCCGACCCCAAGGAGGGCTATCTCCTTTGGGCGATGGCCGCCTACATCGTCAAGAAGCAGCGCAGCGCAGAGCAGACGAAGGCTGCCCACGAGCTGCTCGATTTCATGCTGGGGGGCTGGTACGGCGCCAAGATCACTGCCCTGCGCGGCTACATGACCAATACCGAGGCGCCCGACTACGCCAAGCAGCATCCCGAGGAATTTCCAGGGGCAGAGGCCGAAAAGGTCGCGCAGATCACGGACAACGTGCGGCGGAAATTCAAGCAGGGCGGCACTTGGCAGAACCGGTGGCCGACGCATGTCGAGGTTTACGAATCCGAGTGGTCGCGGTTCAAGGCGTCGTGACCCCCGCCGAAGCGATGTCCCGATGCGCATTCGATCACCTGTACGTCTGACGCTCCTGGCTGTGCCGATCGCCTTCATGACGGTGTTCCTGCTGGTGCCGCTCGGCTTGACGATCGTGGTCAGCTTCTGGCAACGAGCCGGGCTGCGTGTCCGACCTGCCTTCACTCTCGCCTCCTATCTCGATTTCTTCCAGGGCGTACGGGTGACTGTTCTCGAACGCAGCCTTCTCATATCGGTCGAGGCAACTCTGATAAGCCTGTTTCTTGCATATCCCATCGCCTACGCCCTCGCTTACAAGGCACGATCGAACGCGACACGCACCGTGCTGCTGCTGCTCACGGTGCCGTTCCTGATCAACTACATCATCCGCACCTTTGCCTGGGCCTATCTCCTGGGACGCGCGGGGCCGATCAACTCGCTGCTGCTTGGTCTAGGGATCGTGAGCACGCCCGTTGACTGGCTGCTCTTCAGCGATTTCGCGGTCTTCATCGGGCTGATCTCCTCCTACATGCCATTTATGATCTTCCCGCTTTGGATATCGCTCTCAGGAATCGACCGTCGCCTCACGGAAGCGAGCTGGATGCTCGGTGCGCCGCCGCTGCGAACCTTTCTCCGCATCACCCTGCCGCTGTCACTTCCGGGCGTGTTCGCGGCAGTGATCTTCGGATTCGTCGGCTGCTTCGGCGAGAGCGCCGTGCCCGTCATTCTCGGCGGCGTTGGTTACCAGTTGATGGGAAATACCATCACCAGCACGCTTGACGTGCTCAACTATCCGCTTGCCGCCGCGATGTCGAGCGTTGTGGTGATCACCATGCTCATCTTGCTTGGCTGCTGGTATGCCGTATTCGATATGAGCACCTTCCTAGGAAAAATCCTGCGTTGGCGGGTCTGACGATGCAAACGGGCCAGCTCGATCCGGCGCCGCGAGTCCTGATCTGGCTTTATATCAGCCTCGTCCTGGTCTTTCTCTACGTCCCGATGATCCCGCCGATCATCTTCTCCTTCGCGCCTGGCGAGGCGGCGGAGGGGCGCGCAACGCTGCGCTGGTATGCCGAGATGTGGAATAGCCCCGTGCTCAATGCAGCAATTGGGACCACCTTGGAACTCGGCATCATCGTTGCGGTCGTGACGCCGATTTTAGCCTTGCTCGCAGCAATGGCCATCCGCGAGCTGAAAATTCCTCGCCTCGTGCTGATGCTCGTGCTGTTGCCGCTGTTCATCCCCGGTGTCAGCATGGGCCTCGCGACCGCCCTCTTTTTCCGGCTGCTCGACGTGCCGTCCTCCCTCTTCACAATAGCGATCGTCCAGATCCTGTGGGCATTACCTTTCGCCACAATTGTCGTACTGACCGCGATGTCAACCTTCGACCCGGTCTATCTCGAAGCCGCCTACATGAGCGGCGCCAACCGCCTCCGCTCATTCCTCGACGTCGAGCTGCCGCTTATCCGGTCGGGCGTGTCGGGAGCCGCGACTTTCTCGCTCATTCTCTCTTTCAACGAGACGATCCGCACCTCGCTCGTTCAGGGGCCGGAGAACACTGTTCAGACCTACATCTGGTCGACCTACAAGCAGATCGGACTGTCGCCGACGCTCTATGCATTGATGAGTCTTCTGATTCTCCTGAGCATGGTTCTGGTCGTCATCTATCTGCTTGCCGGCGTCCGTCGCGAGCGGTCGGCGAACGCGCTGGCCGCCGAGTCCTCTCCGCAGCCGCGCCCGCTCGCGGTCTCGCCCCCTGAATCCAGGACTCCACCAGAGAAGGCATAGGCTGATGCAAGCTCGAACGCTCGTAACTGGTTTTGCCCCTTACGGTCATCGTGGCTGCAACCCCGCAGCCGAGGTCGCTCTTGCGATGGACGGCAAAACCGTGGCCGGCGCGCAGGTGATCGGTCGCACTCTGCCGGTAGCCTACACCAGCCTCCGATCGGAAATCGAGCGGCTGCTCGCCGAAATCCAGCCTGCTGTCGCGATCAGCCTCGGCCTCTGGCCTGGAGAGCCGGTGATCCGCATCGAGCGGATCGGGGTCAACGTTACGGATTTCGAGATTCCCGACAATGAGGGAAAGTTGCTGGTCGATGAGGCGATCCAGGCCGACGGGCTGGCTGCGCGATTATCGACCTTGCCGATCCGCAAGATCGAGCAGGCGCTGCTTGATGCAGGAATACCGGCGCGCATCTCCAGCACCGCCGGGACGTTCCTCTGTAGTGCCTGTCTTTACACCTTGCTTGGCGCTGCCGATGCGGCAGAAAATGCGCCAGCGGCATGCGGCTTTATTCACCTCCCTTATTTGCCGGCGCAGGTCGCGGAGCAGCTTCAGCAACTGCGGCGAAAAGGGGTGCTTGAATTCCACCAGCGCAGTGACTTCGCCTCGATGGATCTCGCGACCGGCATTCGCGCCGTCGAGATCGCAGTCGCCACCTCGATCAGAGCGAGCGCGTGAGGTCGATCATGGGGGCAGGCAATGGCCAGAGCCATTCTCGAAGTGAAGGCCGTTACTAAGCGCTTCGGCCGGACCCTCACCGCAGACGAGTTGTCGCTGACAATCGACCACGGCGAATTCTTTACGTTTCTTGGCCCGAGCGGATCAGGCAAATCCACGATCCTGCGCATGGTGGCCGGCCTCGAGACGCCGGATACAGGGCAGATTCTGATAGAAGGGCAAGATGTCTCAACCGTGCCGCCCTGGCGGCGCAATCTTGGCATGATGTTCCAGCAATACGCCGTTTTCCCGCACATGACCGTGGCGCAGAATGTTGGCTATGGCCTCAAGGTGCGCGGAATGTCGGGTGACGCGATCAAGCGCCGCGTCGGTGACATGCTCGAGCTCGTCGGTCTTTCCGGGTACAAGGACAAAAACGTCACGTTGCTGAGCGGCGGCGAGCAACAGCGTGTCGCGCTGGCGCGTGCTCTCGCACCGCAGCCGCGCATGCTGCTCCTCGACGAGCCACTCTCGGCGCTCGACGAGAAGATAAGACGAGCGATGCAGACGGAGCTTAAGCATGTCCACTCCAAGACCGGTACGACATTCCTCTATGTTACGCATGACCAGGAGGAAGCGTTGACCATGAGCGACCGCATCGCCGTACTCAATAGCGGCGTCTGCGTACAGTGCGATGCGCCGGAGCCGCTCTACAAGCGACCACGGACGCGGTTCGTCGCCGGCTTCTTCCGCGGCTGCAACGTGCTCAGCGCGGAGCGCGTCGGAAAGAGCGACGCCCGCGCAACCTTCCGACTCGCGGGGATGATGATCGATGGTGTGCCCGTCGAGGATGGCGCTGCCGCGTCCGGCAGCCACATCGCGCTCCGGGCAGAGAACATCCACATCGGGCGCGATGCAGCGAACCGAGACTGCCAGGTCAATGCGGTGCTGATCGAGTCGACTTACCGAGGTACGGTGGTCGACTATCGCCTCGAGCTCTCAGATGGCCAGCAGCTACTGGCAATGACAACCCGGCACGTGGACCTGCCAAGCGGGAGCCAAGTCTCAGTGGGATTTGACCTAGATGCAATCATCCCGCTGGCGGATTGATCCCAGAGTCGAGGTGCTCGCCGCTCCCGGTGATTTGGTCAGCCCTGGTCGGAATCGTGAGACTGTGGCTGTCCCTGTCGGAAACCTTAATCCAGCTGGTACGTGAGGTCGAATCGCGCAATGCTTCTGTCTCATGAGAGAAGCTTACAGCCTGGTCTGGTCGGTGCTGGTCCTATTGTTCCGGTCGCGGGTCTCGTTGGAAGC
>NZ_JBBIAM010000240.1:0-5613 GCF_054185185.1 Bradyrhizobium sp. UFLA05-153 | reverse complement strand
TCGGCGATAGCATCAAGATCGGCTACTTCTATCTGGCGGCATCGAATCATCGTCCGAACCCCGTTTTAGGATCCGATCTCGCTTGTTCGTCGGCAGGTCGACGAGTCTAAGTATTGACTTTTCAAATTCTCAATAGGCATTCACGTGGACCTCCCTTGAAAACAAGGTCAGCAGGATAATTCGGAGATCGAATAGAAACGACAGTTGTCGACGTAGTACAGATCGTGCTCCACACGTCGCTGCATTTTCTCGAGCGTATCGGTGAAGCCGCGATACCCATTGACCTGAGACCTGAGCCCAACCACTAGCCCCCGGGCTCGACACTGTGGCGGCGAAAAAAGACAAAATCAGCTCAGCGAACGCCTCGTTTTGGGCGGTTGCATGTGGACGTGGCCCTACGATCGACATGTCGCCGGCCAGGACATTGAAGAGCTGCGGGAGCTCATCGATGCGTTCTCTCGTTGAGCCCTCTCTTCGTCATCGTTTCGCTCGCAATAAAGCTGGATCCCTACTCCAGCTCACTATCGCCGGGGGCGGAGTGCAACGGCCCCGAAGGATTACCCCCTCTGGCTTCTCCGAGCCAACGCCTATCGCAGGATTTTGCTTCCAGAGCTGGCACCAGTTCTCCCGGTGGACATCCAGGATCCAGAAAAGCACCTTGTCGTAGTCGTGCCAACGCCTTTGCGTGAAGGATCTTTGGTTGGTTGACCACAGATGGAGGCGTGTGCGTTATGACAAAGAGGTCAACATCTCGCTGCCTGTAGAACGAAAGGCCGATTATCGGCTGCCAAACCACAAAAGACGCATCTGTTATCGCGAGTTCGAGTCTCGGAAGCATATCCGGCACCTAGGCGGCCATCGCACGGAAGCCGTTTGGACGAATACAGAGAGTGTTCGAGATGGCGTTGACCGGAGGCGCTGACTACCGGCGGCCCAATCATGACACGCGCCAACGCCGCTGAAATCTTGTTCTGGTTCCTGACCGGCGCGCCCGGCAGCGTGTCTCGACTTGGCGCACCCCGAAAGGTCAGGAGCTGAAATATGCGGCGCGTATTTCGCTCGACCTCACGCACATGCAGGTCGAGGACAAGCTCGTCAAGCTCGGTCCCGGCATGGCGGTGACGATCGAGATCAAGACCGGCGCGCGCAGGATCATCAGCTTACCTTCTCTCGCCGCTGGCGAGGTACAAGCACGAAGCGCTGCGGGAGCGCTAGACGCTGGAGCACCTCCACCTGCATCGCATCGAAAGATGCGATGCAGGTGGAGGCTTTTTCAATTCGACCTGATCTCATCACGCTATAGTGCGCGCGGCTGTCCGAGCGGCAAAGCGGCACGCCGTCATGCGCCTCAGATGGGCAAGAGCACAATCTCTGAATACAGCGTGTCGAGCTCGCCGGCCGCCAGCACCGGGGAACGGTAACAGGCGCGCAGCGGGCGCATCATGCCCCGTGGCCGCACCAGAAAGAGCCGCGCATCCGCGACAAGCGCCGCCGTCCATTGCCGGCGCAGGATCGCCAGCTTGACGCGCTCGAGATGCCGCGACAGCAGCTCGGGTGCACTGCAATGCAGAATCTCCGAATAGGGGATCCGCACAGGCAGAACTCGCCCCAGTCCTGTCAGGTGCGTACGGCGCTTGACCACCAGATAGGCATCATCCGACCCGTCGCTGACGGTGAGCTGAAGGCAGTCATACGGCGCGTGATCGTCGAAGATTTGTCGTTGCTCGCTGGTCAGTCTCTCGCGGACCACAGCCGGATCGAAGTTGATGGCCGGCCGGCTCGGCCTTACCAGCGTCTCTGCGTGCAGCATTGGCGGCATGAAGATCTGCTGTGAGTCCAGCGGCGTGAAACGCTGCCCCAGGAGGGCAGCCCAGGAGGTCGCGCCCGGCGTGAAAGCCGTGTAGGTGAGGCTCTCGTCCCCCAGCACCGCAGCGAGCAGGGCCATGCCCCCGCCGCGGTACTTCGGGTGCACGGCCCAGGACGAGATGTTGCAGACGACCGCTGCCTTCCCATTCACCTGCCGCCGGGCGGCGATGGCACCAACGAAGCCGACGACTGCGTCGCCATCGAGGAGCATGAAGCCGTGTCCGTGATCGGACCAGCCATGGTGGAACAGCCGGCGCCATGTGGCGGCCTTGATAGCTGGAAAGGACTCCTCGAGAAAGCGGCAGACCGCCTTCTCGTCGTCCGGACCCACGGCACGGAGTTGTGGCCATGACCGACTAGCCTGCGGCGCCGCCACTGCCTCCGCGCCGACCGACAGGACCGTAGCCAAACCTTCGATCGAGGGTGCCGACAGCAAGGCCGAGAGCGGTATGGGATGCCCGACATGGTCCTCGATCTCAAGCAGCAGGTTGACCAGCACCAGTGAGTCCACGCCCAAGCCAAGAAGGTTATCGGACCAGCCGATGGGCGAGACGCAAAGCACGCGCTCGCAGATCGCCTGCAATTGCCCCTTCAGCCCGTCGCCGTCCCTGTGGCCTGGCGCCGGCGCTCGTGGTCTGCTGCTGGCCGCTGGCGCCACGACAGCCGGATGACTGGTGATCGCATCGAGGCATTCCGGGTTCTGCAGGGCATCACGGTTACGTGCAAGGCGGCCATTCACCGCATCGCGCCCCGCGGCTTCGGACCGCTTGCCGCTAAAGGTGATAGGAAGCGCCTCGACCTGTGCGATGCGCGCCGGCACGAAGGCCGGAGAGCCGCAGCGCGCAAGCTCCGAGCGAATGTGCTTCGACAGCGTGTTGTCGAGCTCTATGCCTTTGCGCAGTACGACCAGGAGAACCATGCGCGTGCCGCCCGGCTCCTGCTCGGCCTGCTGCTCGACCGCCATCGCCTCGCGGATCTCCTCGATGTCAGCGAGGATGCGATAGATCTCCGCGGTGCCGATGCGGATGCCGCGCACATTAAGGACCCCATCGGATCGGCCATGCAGCCGCCAACCGCCGTGGGGCGTCGCCTCGATCAAATCGCCATGCGTCCAGAAGCCGGGGTTCTGGGCGAAATAGGCGGCATGGAAGCGCGTGCCGTCGGCATCACCGTGAAAGCCAAGGGGCCGCGAGGGAAAAGGATTGGCGCAGACCAGCTCCCCGATCCGCGCCTCCGGATCATCATGCAGCGAGCGGACATCGAGGCCAAGGCTGCGACACTGTGCCTCGCCGCGATGGACGGGCAGGTTCGGATTGCCCAGGACAAAGCAGCCGATGATGTCGGTGCCGCCCGAGATCGACTGCAGCGGGATCTCGGCTTTCACCTCATCGCGGACCCAATCGTACTGGCGGGGATACAGGATGGAGCCGGTGGAGAGCACGGCACGCAAGGCGGAAAGGTCGAGCATCCGGCGCGGCGAGAAGCCTGCCTGCTCGCAAAAGTGCAGATAGGCGGGATTGGTCCCGAAGACCGTCACACATTCCTTGGCAACGATCCGCCAGAAAGTGTCCGGCCCTTCGAGCGGCCCATCGTATAGTACGAGCTCTACGCCGGACGCGAGCGCGGAAAGCTGCCAGTTCCACATCATCCAACCGCAGGAAGTATGGAAGAACAGCTTGTCGCCGGGGGCGAGATCGCAGTGCAACCGGTGCTCTTTCACATGCTCCAGCAGGGTGCCCCCGATGCCGTGCTGGATGCATTTCGGCGGGCCGGTGGTGCCTGAGGAGAACATCGTGAACAGGGGCTGATTGAACGGATGGCGCGGCCAGCCGGGTCGGTCCTCGCCGTCAACGGCATCGCGCAGCAGATCGGCAAGCCTGTGCAGTGGCACCGTTGTCTCACCGGCGACAAGCGAGCCGTCGTCCAGCGCGACGATCGCGGCGAGGCTCGGCAGGCCGGCCGCTGTACCATCGACGCGCTCGGCCACCGAGGCGCCCAGATCCCATGACTCCGCCCCGAGACAGCCGAACAGCACCACCGGATCTAAGGGGGCAAAGCGCGCAAGGATAGCAGGTACGCCCATGTCCGGGGCACAACTGGCGAAGGTTGCACCAGTGGCAGCGGTGGCCAGCGCCGCAATGACCGCCTCGGCATTGTTGCGTGCGATCGCGACAACATGGTCACCACGGCGCACACCCAGGCGCTCTAACCATCTTGCCAGCCGTGCGGCTGCGACGCGAAGTGCGCCGCGCGTGTAAGTATTCCGGCGGCCGCCCGCGTGGCAAGCGGTCAGTACCGGCTGATCCGGACTGCCGGCGAGGAGGCACTCGGTGTAGTTGAGACAGAGATTCGGGAAAAAGCGAGCGGTCTCGCAGGCCTCGCTCACACAGACCGGCTCAACCGCACCATCCTGGGGCACGCGGCACCACTCCAGGAAGAGGCGCCAGAAGCTTTGAAACTCCTTCACCGAGAAGCGATCCATCGCAGCATGGTCGGGCAGCTGCTGGCCAGTTCGGACCTCACACCATCGCATGAAGGCGCTCAGTTGCGAACGCGCAACAGCCTGGTCATCAGGACGGAACACGACTTTCTCTGGAGGGGGCACAACCATTCTCCCTCCCTGTCTGTTAAGTCGCTGATGCGAAAGCCTAAACAACTATAAAGCCCCTCAAACTGGCGAATTGGGGCCCTTCGGCCTCTCCGTCGCAGCGCATTGCGTTCCCGTAGCGCACTGCCCTGCCGGATCTGCAAGACTAGAGGCCATACTCACCCCCCGAACGTGATCTTCGGCGCAGCATGCGCCTTCCCGATAAAGTTCGCAGCGACCTGGGCATAGTGTTTGGAAGCCCAGGATGGAGTGGTCAGACGCATGTGTCGTATCGCAAAATGCGCCTCAGGTGCGAGACCTTTCGGAGTACCTCTGGAACCCACGGTTGTGGTTGGAATAAAGTTATATGAGACTCGTGAAGCGCTGGACATGCTCGAACCAAACGACCGCGCGCCGGGCGCGGCGCAAGCCAGCAATGAGCCAAGAGGTCGGGGGCTGGAATATGCGGCGCGCATTTCACTCGATCGCACGCACATGCAGGTGGAGGACAAGCTCGTCAAGCTCGGCCCCGGCATGGCGGTGACGGTCGAGGTCAAGACCGGCGCGCGCACGATCATCAGCTACCTTCTCTCGCCGCTGGCGAGGTACAAGCAGGAATCGCTGCGGGAGCGGTAAAAGAGACCGGCTCCCGCAGCCTATGCGTTGTGCGTCGTCAACCTGAGGGGAGTGCCTGCTGCGATCTCGCGTGCTATTCACGCGAGTGCAGCAGGGAACATCCTGGGCGTCGGGGACGAAAGTGTCGCAACTTACTCCGCGATGGGATCGTTCGCGCGACTCAGTCGTCTCCGGGTCCCTGCGTCTACTTGTAGAGCCGCGCCGCCGCGCGAGTCCCTCGGTCCACGCCCTTGCGGAGTAGACCGTCGATAGGGGGTACCGCGACGTGACTAGACTGGGGGACCAATGGAGCCGGCTCGTTGATCTGCTCCATCTCGGAGATCACCTCGAGAGGCTTCGCAATCCCTCTGCCCGGATCGACGGCTGTGAGCGCGCGACCGCTTGCCGCTCGTACCAGCGATCCATGGTTCATTCCCCAGATCGCCGCTTGCGTCCGGTTCTGGACTCGGATCTTGCGCAAGATCGCCTTGACATGCACCTTCACAGTGGCTTCGGCGATATCGATCTTTCGGGCAATGCATTTG